>JBIPOY010000193.1:0-6301 GCA_044378705.1 Saprospiraceae bacterium | reverse complement strand
TAATTTCTCTTTTTTGGTAATGAATGGCTCTACGCAGGGCCCTCCATTGGGTCCGATTGATTCTATTGAGGGTTTGGACCATGTTTGTCCCAACGCCACCACGACCTATTCGATTCCTCCGGTGAGCAACGCTGTTTCGTACACATGGTCGGCCCCAGCGGGGTCGTCAATCAATGGTGGTAACAGTATTCGTATTTTGCCTGCTACCGGCAACAATACGGTGCAAATTGCTTTTGGCAACGCGGGTGGCAATGTTTGTGTCACCGCTTCCAATGCTTGTAGCCCACAAGTAACGACCTGTTTTCCCGTTTCCAATGTGCCCGTACCCATCAACCAACTACCGGATGAGATTGTGTGCTATGGACAAATTCCCTATGAATGGGCTGAAGAGCCACACAATATTTTGGCTGCCCCCGGCACCTATAACCTAACCTCAAGCACCTACTTGTCCTATTTGGGGTGCGACAGTATTGTGAAACAAAAACTCAAGGTATTGCCCCTCAATCAGGTAAACCTTCCGTTGCGCTACCTCTGTAAGAACGAGTGTTTCGTGATCAATGGTATAGAATACTGCGAAACAGGTACTTTTCAGGAGTTTTTATACACCGACATTGGTTGTGACAGCATCGTTAATTTTTCCTTGCGTGTCATTCCCTCGAAGGCATTTGTCGCCCAACCCGATACCATTACCTGTGCTGTCACCTCCGTGCCGCTTTCCGGTGTGGGTTCTACAACGGGCAATACGGTGACCTATCGTTGGTTAGATCCTTCCGGACAAACCATCAGCAATGCCATTACGGCCACGGCATCTCAGCCGGGAATTTTCGCCTTGATTGTCACCAATACCATCGGCGGTAATGCTTGTATGGATACGGCGTTGGTGAATGTTCCCGGTAACCTGATTCCTCCGCAGGCCAACGCAGGACCCGATAAAGTGCTTACATGTATCGTCACCCAAGTTCAATTGCAGGGTGTGGGTTCTGTGGGTGCAGATTTTACCTACTTTTGGAAAGCGCAACTCGGTGGCAATATTGTCTCCGGCGCTACCACCCTCAATCCGATTGTGAATGAACCGGGAACATATACACTTCGGGTAACCAACAACCACAATGGTTGTACGGCAATTTCCAATGCGGTGGTTACCGCACAAATTGCACCGCCCGTGGTCACTGCGGCCGGTGGAGACTTTACGTGTACCATCCCCAGCATCGTGCTACAGGTTTCCACCAATGCCGCCAGTCCGGGCTTTTCATGGACAGGCCCCAATAACTTTGAATCAACCCTACAAGGCCCATCGGTCAATGTACCGGGAACATACGCGGTGGTTGTTACCAATGGCGTGACAGGTTGTACCGCTTCAGCTACGGCTGTTGTAAATGCGGGCGACGATACCCCGGACTTGTCTGCTGCAGGGGGTAGTATTACGTGTATTGAGGACAATGTTGTTTTGGCTGCTGCTTCTTCGGTTCAGGGAATGACCTACCAATGGACAGGTCCAAACGGGTTTACTTCAGGGGTTCAAAATCCTGTGGTTAGTGTGGTTGGTAACTACGAGGTGGTTGCAGTTGCACCCAACGGATGCACCAATTCGGCCATAGCCCTTGTATCGCTCAACAATACACCTCCCGCTACGTCTTTGGCTGTTTCCGGCAGCCTGAATTGTGTAAATGAATCGGTCAATGTATTGGCCACCAGCCTCGGTAATCCTTCCAATTTGACCCATGCTTGGACATTGCCCGATGGCAGTACGCAAAATACAGGTTCAGCAGCTTTCTTGGCTGCCAATGTTCCCGGTGTTTACGCCGTATTGGTAAACAACACAGCCACAGGCTGTTTCAGCAATGCCGCTTTCACGGTGCTTGAATATGCCGATGTAACCGTGGGTATTGATAAGACCGATAGTCCCCGTTGTTCGGATTCCAATGATGGAAGTGTAAGCGTTCTACCGTCCGGTGGAAACGGAGTTTATGCATTTGTTTGGAGCAATGGCTCCACAACCAATGTAATTGTCGACTTGGGCCCTGGAAACTATGTTGTTACGGTGTCTGATGGTGAAAACTGTACGGCAACGCTGACAGCGCTCGTGGTGGCGCCTGCTCCCGTCAATACCAATGCCACGGCAACCGCCCAATCGGCAATCGGTGTTTCTGATGGTATTGCATCTGCTATGCCTTCCGGTGGAACGCCTGATTATACTTTTTTCTGGAGTAACGGTGAAACAACAAATGTTATCGAAAATTTGTCTCCCGGTTCTTATTCGGTGACGGTAGCCGATATCAACGGGTGTACCGCTGAAAAAACGGTCAACGTCAGTCAATTTGATTGTACACTGCAAACGGCGTTACTTCCTCAAAACATCAGTTGTTTTGGTGCCGCCAATGGTTCGGCAACCCTTCAGTTTCTGGGTGGTGAAAGTCCGTTTACCATCTTGTGGAGCAATGGCGACACGTTGCCCAGCATCAACAATCTGACCTTTGGACAATATTCAGTTTCTATCACGGATGCAAAAAATTGCCCGGAAGTGCAATCTTTCAATATCCTGGAACCGGCAATCTTGCTGGCCAATGCGAGTGGTTCTACCACCGGTGGTTTAGACACCAACGATGGGACTGCCAGTGCCAACCCTATTGGTGGCTCAGGTGTGTATACCTATTTGTGGAGCAATGGTGAAGCCACAGCATCCATCAGCGGTCTTGCCGCAGGCACCTACACGGTGAGTGTTCAGGATGAACAAGGTTGCCTTGCAGAACAATCGGTCGAGGTACTTCCCGGCAATTGTAACCTCATCACAGATTTCCAAAACACAAACCCATCTTGTTATGGTTTTAACAATGGCACTTCGACGATTCTGCTTACGGGCGGCTCCGGTGGGTTTACCTTTTCCTGGAGCAACGGTGGCACATTGGCCACCGTTACAGGATTGAGTGCCGGTACCCATACGGTTTCCATCACAGATCAAAATGGCTGTTCCATTTCAGTGTCTACCAACCTAGTAGACCCGACAGCCTTGAGCCTGACAGTCGAGTCGAATATCTCCACCACATGCCCGAATGCACCCGAAGGCGCGGTCGCGTTGAGTGTTGCCGGAGGTAGCGGGGCCTTGTTCGTTGCTTGGAGCAATGGTCAGGCTGGTTTGGTGGCAACTTTTCTCACCGCAGGGGTGTATACGGCTGTTGTAACAGATGAATTAGGTTGTTCGGCTTCAACTTCGGTTGAAATCCTTTCCAATGATACGGAAGCGCCGGTGATCATCGCTACCAATACCAACGTCGCCATCGGTCCTGATGGCATCGTGGTGCTGACGGTGCAAAACACCAATATGACGGTTACTGACAACTGTGCGTTGGCGTCGGTGGTGTTTCAACCCACTGAATTCCAGTGCACCCAATTGGGCAACCACCTCGTCACGGTCACAGCAACCGATGAAGCGGGACATTCCGTTGGCCAAACCATTACGGTAACAGTCGTGGATAATTCCGCCCCAATATTGATATGCTCACCCAGTTTGGTTGTATGCTTTGAAGACAACCCTGTGTCTTATCAAGCACCCAATGCAACAGACAATTGCCTAATCAATGGCGGTGTCTTTAACATCACAGCCGGTTTGCCCATTGGCGCTAATTTTCCGGTGGGCTCCACCACCACCACGTATTCTTTCACCGACGCCCAGGGGAATGTTGGATCGTGCTCATTTGAGGTAACGGTGTTAAGCCCGCAGACCATCGTGGTTGATACCGTGATCAATGACGTCAACTTTCAGAACGTCGGAGGAATTTTCATCCAAGTAAGTGGTGGCTTGCCTCCCTATACGTATGCTTGGATCCTCAATGGACAAACGGTTTACAATCAGCAAAATATTACCGGGATAGCCGCCGGGGATTACACGGTAATTGTCACCGATGACAATGGGTGTATTGCCGGAAGCCAATCCATTTTCGTAAGCAATACATCGTCCACCACGAATCCTGTTGCTTTGGATGCCGTTCAGGTTTTCCCAAATCCAACTGATGAGCATCTTATTGTTTTGTTGCCAGACGATTTGGTTGGCCAGCAAGTATTTTTACAGATTTTGGACCAAACAGGCCGTCAGTTGGTGGATCAGGTTTCGGTGCAAGAAAAACAAATTGATTTGACCTTTACAGGACTTCCTAGCGGGTTATATTTTTTAGTGATGCGTATCGGAGACAATAGGGTTGTGCGAAAAATAGCCGTCAGCCGATCGTAATAATTGGCTTTCAGTAGGTAGTTAATTTGGCGGTCCGCGTTCTTCACACCTAAAGGCTCATTTTAAGCCATACTGATCAGAGTTTTTTGACCTTGGCATTGCTTCGGCCTTCAAAATTTTGCTACCGGTTGGAATAAAATGGTTGGTTTTGTCAGACGCGACAACCTAAGTAGTTAAGTTGTTTATGGCTGCTGCTCAAAGAAATTTGGGTGGCGGCCTTTTTTAAACGATCCTTCTCATCTCTTCAATAAGCAGTATTCCACCCTTGCAACCACTGCAAATTCTTCAACAATACTGGGGGCATCACTCTTTTCGTCCTATGCAGGAAGATATTGTCCTTTCTGCCTTGGCGGGTAAGGATACCCTTGCTTTGCTCCCCACGGGTGGTGGGAAATCAATTTGCTTTCAAGTGCCGGCACTTTGTTCAGATGGTATTACATTGGTCATATCTCCGCTCATCGCATTGATGAAAGACCAAGTGCAGAACTTACAGAAAAGGGGTATTCCGGCGGCTGCTATCTATGCAGGAATGAGCCGCAGGCAGGTGGATATTGTCTTGGAAAACGCGTGTAATGGTGCTTATAAATTGCTGTATCTGAGTCCTGAACGACTACAAACAGAAATAGCCATAGCACGGATCAAACGAATGAATGTCAACCTAATAGCCGTGGATGAAGCGCATTGCGTCAGCCAATGGGGCTATGACTTCCGGCCTTCATATCTACAGATTACCGCCCTGCGCGAGATGCTTCCACAGGTTCCGTTACTGGCGTTGACCGCTACTGCAACCAAGGAGGTGGTGTTGGACATACAGGATAAACTCGCATTTCGGGAACAACGTGTTTTTCGCCAGAGTTTCCAACGCACCAACCTCTCGTACTCTATTTTATATGAAGAGAAAAAACGCGAAAAACTACTCGATATACTGCGAAATGTGCAAGGGTCGGGAATCGTTTACGTGCGTACCCGTGGGGAAACCAAAGAAATCACCCAACTCTTGCGACAACAACGCATCAGTGCAGACAACTACCATGCAGGGTTAACCCCTGAAGAAAGAAGTGCCAGACAAGAAGCCTGGATCAGTGGAAAAATTCGTGTCATCGTTTGTACCAATGCTTTTGGTATGGGCATTGACAAGCCGGATGTGCGAATTGTCGTGCATTTGCAAATCCCGGAATCTCTGGAAGCGTATTTTCAAGAGGCCGGTAGGGCAGGGCGGGATGGCGTAAAATCCTATTCAACGCTGCTGTTTGGCGCAGCGGATGTCGATGCGCTCCGGTACCACCTCAAAGCTGCATTTCCTCCTTTTGATTTGGTCAAACGGGTGTACCAAGCGCTGGGTAGCTTGTCTCAATTGGCCGTCGGTGGTGGAATGGGGGAGAGCTTTGATTTTGATTTACCTTTTTTTTGCCAAAATTATTCACTCGAACACGCTCAAACACATGCCTCCTTGCGATTGCTGGAACAAGAGGGTTGGATTGCACTGTCAGAAGCAGCTTCTTCTCCAGCAAAAGTACACGTGGTTTGCTCGCGTGAAGTCATGTATGATTACCAATTGCGCCACCCCCAAGCCGATACGGTGCTGAAAACTTTGCTGCGTGCCTATCCGGGTATTCAAAATGGGTTTGTAGATATCAGCGAAAATCTGTTGTCTACTTACGCAAAGTGTACATCGGAAAAAGTAAAACAGGTGCTCCTAGCGGCCCAAAACGAAGAAATGCTGCTCTATGAACCCCTGAATGAAAAACCGCAACTCGTGTTCCTGCGTGAAAGGGTC
Organism: Saprospiraceae bacterium; assembly: GCA_044378705.1. Lineage (GTDB taxonomy): Bacteria > Bacteroidota > Bacteroidia > Chitinophagales > Saprospiraceae > M3007. The sequence continues at coordinate 299 of JBIPOY010000193.1, read as the reverse complement.
TCCGCAGAAAATTTAACCATTGATCTGCCAAAATTTAACTTTCGAAAAGAGCGTGCAGAGGAACGGACTGCCAAGGCCATACAGTATGCTGAGACACAACAGTGCCGGAGCCAAATGCTGCTGGCCTATTTCGATGAACCCGATAGTATGCCCTGTGGTATTTGTGATGTTTGTACGGGCAGACATTCTGTAGCAGTGAACAACAACGAATTTGAAGGATATGAGCAAAAAATTCGCGACATACTGAAAAATGAAGCACTGCCATTGGAGGAAATAATGGTTGCTTTTGCACTAAAAAG
>JBIPOY010000192.1:0-6306 GCA_044378705.1 Saprospiraceae bacterium | reverse complement strand
TGAGGCTATGGGGCTCGCACTGTTTGGGTCGTCAAGGCCGACAACGGGCGACCAAGTAATATTGGGTTCACTGCTTGTGGCCTGTAATGCGACCGTTCCACCGAGACAAATAGTATTGGGGGTCAGGTTGGTGGCTTCGATAGTGGGGGAAATAACCCGAATGAAGACGGAATCTTTGTCGAGACAAGCGCCCACTGAACCCGTCAATTCCAACCAAAGGCTCTGGGATGGGGAGGTGAAAGGGTTGGGAATGTAGGCATTGCTCACCTGATCTTGTGGCTCCCATACATAATTACTGGCGCCGGTAGCCGTTAGTTGAAGGAAGTCACCCTTGCACATGGTCAACGTATCACCTCCTTCCACCTGCACCAACACGTTGTCCAGTATCTGAACCTTTACCGATTTCAGGGCTACTTCACCGCATCCGTAGTTGCGTGACAGCGTAACGGTGATAAATTCAGCACCCTCCACCAGATTGTCCACCAGGGGAACAATCGGAAATGACAATGTTTGCTGTCCGGGCAGGAAGGTGATGGAGGGTGGAATATTCAGCGTATAGTCAAGCCCTTCAGTAGCAGTACCGCCAATGCCAATATTAAAGGTTGTTTCCTCGGTTGGCACTTTATCGAGTGTTAGGAAAAGCGTGTCATTGCTACCGGTGCAGTTTTCAATAAAATAATCCACCCCACTGCTAAAGGCAATTTTAATATCCGGCGAACCAGCTTTGATTTCAGAAACAAAAACGCCTGAATCAAATGATTCATCGCCGCGGTCGGCGATGGCAAGTTTTAAGTGATAGGTATTACACGGCGTTACCGGAACCCGGGCTGTGAGGCTTTTTTTCACACCCAACAAATCGGAGGTAAGGCCATCATATTCTATTGTTTGGCTAAGTTCGTTGTTGCGGTAGTATTGCCAATTGACTTGATTGTTAACACTATCAATTTGTACCAAGGTAGCGGTATTGGGCAATACCGCAATGTTGAGCGCGCTGTTGGTCAGGTTAGGATCACCTGCAATACCGGGCCCGCTGACCAAAAAAGCAAAAATATCATTGAAGCCCGTGGGGGAAAAAACGTACTCCGGATACTCTTCTGATCCAAAAACATATTCAAAAACAACCTCATTGGTGGCGGCAAAAACATCCAATTCCACGGTACAAACATCGTACGACGTAGAACCACCGCCGTATTCTGATGAAAGGTATTGAAGATCCGGATCACCTGGATCTTCTGAGAAAAAAGGTTCATTCTGTGAACTCGTACCGCCGCCATTGTTGGGGCCAATGGCATTCAGCGCCTGCCCGGAGGTGAGCAACAGCCCTTTTTCCATGTTGAGGACATTCTGATCAGACGGGTATTGGAATGTCCCCATACCACCCTGCGGACAGTTCACCGATGTGACGGTCACCATAGCGCCACCAGTGGACACAGCCCCTTCAATATCCGATGCCGCAAAAGACGTGTCAATATCAATGGTTTCTTCGGTTTTACACGGATCTGAGCTGCAAGCCCACGTACCCTTCCATCCCTCTTCTTGCACAGAACCATCCGATTCAAAACGAACAGTAAGGCAACCACTGGTGGCGTGTACCTGAAAACAAACACCACCACCACCGGCAATATTCTCTTGGGAAAAACCGGTGCCATCGAGCGACGCCAACAATGGGCTATTCACCGACGAACCGTCATAAAATGAGAGTTGGTCGCCTTGCCCGGGGGGGAAAGACTGGGGCAAACTAGGCTCCAGATGGTAGTACTCCAAGGTAAAGGCGATACATTCAGAGGGCTGGTCCGGGCAAATCACAAACGTAAAATCTTCGTTTGAACTGTAGTCGCCATTGGCGCCTCCGGTGTCGTACAACGTACCCTCACAAAGCGGAGAACCACCCTGGTTGATGGTCAATATCGGTGGAATCTTGTCCACACAAAGGGTGAATTCACCCGAATTAGGAGCCGCCGTTGACGACCAATCCGAGACCCTGATATAATATAATTCGTTGGGCGTCAGGCCAAACAGATCAACCGAGATTGAATCTTCACCCACATTGGCCCGTACACACGCTACTTCGCCAAGTCCGTTGAACTGACAATCGCCACGGTAAATGGCGAATTCAGCATTTTCAATGGGATCCCCACCTGCCGATTTAAGATAAATACGGTAGTCAAAGAGGGTGTCGGAGCACGTAAACTTAAACCACACATCACGCTGGGCCGTGGCACTGTTGAAGCATGAAACCGTGTCAAGCGTAGCTATAATACTCGGCGTAGCATTGACATTGGTGAATATGGTGCCTGGACAAGCAGGGGCAACACCCAAATCAACCATGGTACCGCAATTGAAGGCATCATTGACTGGCGCCTGGGCAAAAAGGGGGAAGGCCACCAACAAGGCCGCTGCGAAAAGGAGAGTTAACTTCATCTTTGTCTTCAAATAAATCGCTCAAATGTAGCCAGACCGCTCAAATTCCCCAATCGCTGCCTGGTAATTGTCTTTGTTTGGTCAAAAATCGACAATAATGATCAATTCTTAAGGGGTATTGCCAAACATTGCTCACTACCTGTAGTCAATTCTACAGATGTTGAAACTGTCGCGTACAAAAATACGAAACACCTTTCACAAACAACGGCTTTTATTGAAGACCACTGCCAGTCTTCTATTAAACGTGAATATCATACCTTCGCATTTCAAACCTTTCTACCATGCGATATTATCTGCTTATCTTAGCCACTTCCTGCCTCTGCACCCTCTCTTGTAAAGAACAGAGTGATATGGAAAAAATTGAGGGCTACCTCACAGACAACAATTTGACTGCTACTGCTACTCCTTCCGGGCTCTATTACAACATCACCCAAGAAGGCAGTGGTGGCCACCCGAATTTGCAATCAACGGTTACTGTCAAATACAAAGGATACCGCCTAAACGGCAAAGTATTTGACGAGACCATCGGGAACAATACCGCTACTTTTCCCCTTAAAAACCTGATTTTGGGCTGGCAGGAAGGTATTCCGCTGCTAAAAAAAGGAGGAAAGGGCACTTTTTTCGTTCCTTCAAATCTTGGCTATGGTGGGCAAAGAATTGGCGATATTCCAGCCAACTCTGTGCTGATTTTTGATATTGAATTGGTTAATTTTTAACCTACCACTATTTTTTCTTTTGTCCGGCGCCTGTATTGCCCCCAATTGAAGGCGTGGTGCCTTCTGGCTCATCGCTGGGCAGATCTTCCGGGTTCGGGATGGTGTCTCTTTTAGGGGCCGGTGACCTTGCTCTGATTTTGGCGGAGGCTTTGTTGGCCATAAATTTGTCTATCAATTTGGCCTCTGCCATTTTATCCTCTATGTGTTTGCGGTCAGCGGCAATGGTATCGTTGAGAAACCGCTCTATCATAAGACCCGCGATGGGCGCTGCATAGGAGGCGCCCCATCCTGCATTTTCTACGTACACGGCGATGGCAATCTTGGGGTTGTCTTTCGGGGCAAAAGCGAAAAATACCGAGTGGTCATCTCCGTGTGGATTCTGGCTGGTACCTGTTTTGCCGCAAATATCAAGGCCGGGAACCTCCGCTATTCGAGCTGTACCACTGGTTACACATTGAGACATTCCCTCCACCACCGTGTCAAAGTGGCGACGGTCAACGTGTACCTCATGTTTGACAAAAAAACGATCCGGGATAGCCGTTCCATCTTTAAATTTCATGGCAAGATGCGGTGCATACCAATACCCTCTGTTGGCAATACAGGCAGCAAAATTCGCCATTTGCAGCGTAGTAAGCTGTAATTCTCCCTGCCCAATGCCACAAGACATGATCGTTGGGGAATGCCAGCCACCGAGTCGTTTCGGATACAATTTATCGTAATACGCCGACGTTGGAAACCCTCCCGGGCTTTCATTGGGATAATCAATACCCAACCGTTGCCCAAAACCAAACTCCGTGAGGTATTTATTGAACACATCAAGCCCTTGTTGTGGGTTAGAATACCCAAAATGGTCAATGATGTCACGATATTTACTCATGTAATAGGTGTTACACGAATGGGAAATGGCATCCACCACACCATTGAGGTGGCCACTGTGGTGGCATTTGTACGTTCTTCCTGCGTAGGTATAACCTCCGCTGCAATTAAAACCGGCGTCTGCATAAATAACACCTTCTTGCAAGCCCGCCAACGAAACGGCTGTCTTAAAAATTGACCCCGGAGGATACTTTGCCATCACCGTTCTATCAAAAAAGTATTTGAGGGGGTGGGTAAGCAAGCGGCTAAACTCTTGACCGCGCTCTTGGGTCATGATCAGAAGGTTGGGGTCGTACGTTGGCCCACTGATCATACAGAGAATCTGCCCTGTTTGGGGGTCAATTGCCACGACACTTCCTGTTTTATTCTGCATCAAGTACTCACCATATTCTTGGAGGCGTATGTCGATGGAGGACAGCAAGTCATGTCCGGCAACTGAAGCTGTATCCAAGGCCCCATTTTTATATTTCCCCACAATCCTGCCGAGGTTATCGCGGAGGAGAGAGGTTACGCCCTTTTTACCGCGCAGATAATCTTCATATTCAGCTTCTATGCCTGCTGCGCCGATGTAATCACCCGTTTCATACTTACCATTGGATCGGTCAATGTCCCGAGGGTCCACCTCATTGATATACCCGAGCACATGCGCGCCGACGCGGTGTGGATAGCCCCGAATGTTCCGAACCTGCACAAAAAAACCGGGGAATTCATACAAACTCTCCTGCAAGCGTGCATACGTCTGCGGCGCTAGTTTTTTCATAAAAACAAAGGGGACGGAACGGGAAAACTTGCCACTCTTCCAGTCTTTGGTCAAATATTGTTTGAATTCAGACTCCTTAATATTTAAAATAGCACAAAATTTGGGTATATTCATGGTTTTAAGATCTACCAATTGGTAGGTGACCATGAGATCGTAGGTGGCTTCGTTGTTGATAATGAGCGCGCCATGGCGGTCGTACACCAAACCCCTTGGTGGGTAAACCGTTAAGTTTTCTATGGTTGTTGCGTCGGCACGGCGGCGAAATGAGTCGTCAAATATTTGCAACTGTGCCGCCTTGGCTATCAAGGCTACTGCACACACCAGGAATATTCGCTGGATATCAAACTGACGGTTGAGGCCGGATTTCATACCAATAAATTGGTTTCAGGAGGTTGAAGGTATGTAATTTCTAATTTTTGGGATTAAACATTGCAGCATACAAGATCACAAATATCATCGTAAATCCCCATGATGCCAACGTTTTCAGGATAATGGAGCTGAAAAATACAAACGTAAACGCATCTACTGAAAAGTACCAGAACAAGTGGAAAAAGAAAAATACCGCAGAGCCTTGAACAAACGTTTGCCACGTAACATAAGCGGGCGTAAATACAGGCTCTTTGGAGGTGTACCCCCCCTTGGGGGCAAAAGCGCCCACCACAAAACTGCGCGCAAAACCTGAAAAAGCACCCGCACTCGCATGCACGCCCGGAGATGCGTAAAAAATATCCACGGCAATGCCCACGCCAAAACCAAGTAAGACCAAAAAAGTTGCCGGTATCTGCAACGGCAAAAAAAGGATGAACAGCGGATACAACAATACGTTGAAATAGGGTGAATCAAGTGACAAGCCCATCTGCTTTAACAACAGAACTTGTACGGCAACCAAGGCGAAAAACCGCCAAACACTTGGAAAAATTCCGCTATTCATTGTTTTATTTGTGATTTCAGGCTGTCAAGTTCCCCGGAAAAAAGATTGCGGACAACAGAAACAGCATCTACATTCGACATATCCTGACTGAGGAGAACTTTAACCACCAAAAAATGCGGGTTTTCCGGATCCGGTGCAGGTTCAGTAATTATTTTACCCACCGTAATGCCTTTGGGAAACATCGTGGAATACCCACTGGTCACTACCGGGTCACCGGGGTGTATCTGATCCTGAAAATGTTTGGAGATGTCTCTCAGTGTCATCACATGGGGGTCGCCGCCCTCCCATACCAGTGAACCAAACGTGTTTTGTTTCTGAAGGGACGCCGTGATGCGTGTTTGGCGGTGCAACACCGACATTGCAATGGAAAAGTTCTCACTCACGTGCCGAACAATACCCACAACGCCATTCTGACTTATTACCGCCATGTGCGGGGCAACGTTGTCTTGGCTGCCACGGTTTAATATCAGCCAGTTGTTGACACTCGTGATGGAATTTCCAATTACTTTGGCAGATACGGACGCATACAGCGGGCGAATCGTCTTGCGCCGAATTGAGTCATTCAGGGTAAGTGAATCAAAATTGACTTGGTAAAAAGTATC
>JBIPOY010000191.1:0-6308 GCA_044378705.1 Saprospiraceae bacterium | reverse complement strand
ATTCATTTGGACAGGATTTTTTTGTGCATTGTAATTGGTAGAAGCAGGCTAAAGCTGAATACTAGGATGATGCCAAATATCAATTCAAAAAAAATAACTGGTTAGGCGGCACGCTGTCTGGCCCCAAAAGGCCCATTTTCCGCGATACTTCGCAGATTTTTTGACCGTAGCGCTGCTACGGCCTACAAAAAGCTGCTTCGTCTGGCAAAAAACGCCCACTTTTTTGTCTCAGACGCGACCACGCTAACCAGTTACCATAAAAAACGTGCGCTGGGCATATCAAGACTCCATAAAAACAATCGTATCAAAATCATCCTCCTTACCCAACCCCATTTTTTCCATGATGCGGTATTTTTTGGCATAAATGCTGCGAGGCTCGATCCGCAATAGTAAGGCAATATCTTTGGTGGAAATGTTCATCCGGTATAGGATGCAAAACTGTAAATCGGATTGCGATAATTTCGGGTATGATTTAAGGAGTTCGGAATTAAACGAAGGATGAATGTTGTTGAATTGCACCAGTAACTTTTCCAATCCAGTCTTTTCTTCGTTGCTTTTCTCAAATTGTTCCACCAATTCTTTTCTGCGTTCAATGCCCTGTTCTTCCACCAGCTGGATCATTTTTGCTTTCAACTCCTCCGAATCAGCAAGGGTTTGTGTCAGCACGTCTTTTTGCTGTTCCAGCAGTTGGTCGCGGTAGTTCTTTTCCCGTACTGCCCATTCCGTTTGTTGCTTATGAATCTCAACCTCCTTTTTTTGCACTTCCAGCTCCTTGGCTTGTGTTAGGGAACGCTGACGAATCCGAAGTGTAAATAAAAGAATGATCGTTATCAATAAAGACGCGATGATGATAATTAGAAAAATCTGTTTGTGTTTATAATCCTCTCTACTTCGCAACAATTCATTCTCTCTGGTGAGTGCTTTTGTGTTTTTTTCCTGCTCATCAAACTGATATTTGGCCTGCAGATCCCAAGCCTGCTGCTTTTGGCTTTCACTGGTTACCGTGTCCGACAGTTTCAAAATATCCTGATAATACGCATTCAGCTGCGTTGGTGACAATTCGTTCCAGATAAAATGCACAGCAACTTTTTTGAAGTTCAGCAACGTTGATTTCATGGCCGACGTTAATGCGGTTTGCACCAACTGACTGTGAATGATCTTATGGGCTTCTTCACGGCCATTGGTATTTCTCAGCGCGGTCAGGTAAGGAATAGCGCAATCAAGTATGAATGCAGATTGATTTTTTTCCATCAGCCCAAAGCTCTGACGATAAAAGGGGATGGCCTCCCCGTACTTTTCCTGGTGAGAGCGGGAGATACCCGATATCAGAATAATATAGGATTTCAGTTCCTCATTCTTCAGCGCTTCAGTCATTGGCAGGAGTTTATTGGCCAGTTTTTCTGCCAAATCGCATTGATTGGTTTTAATATAAGATTCTGCCAAACGATACCCCGCTCGGATATAACCATCATAATCCTTGATGGAATCCAGTTTGGGCATTACTTCATGAAACAAGCGTATCGCAAAATCATGGTTACCCGATTGTGAATAGGCCTCTGCCAAGTTAACCTGAATTTTCAATCGGTTGAATATCAAATTTAGATCCTTGTAATCGGGAGCATTTACTGTTTCAAGCGCTTTCAGATAAAGCTGTGTGGCACTGAAAAATTTGTTTTGATCATTGTACAGGCTCGCATATTCCTGCAGGAGCGTGGCTTTGAACGGCGGGTTTTGCCAGATGCTGTCGTTCAGCAATAGGCCTTCTTTGATGGCAGCTTCAGCAAGCTGGTATTCCCCTTTGAAACGATAAAGGATGGCCTTGATTTTAAGCGCATTTGCTTTTTCTATCTGATGGTTATAAAAATCAATCGAATGATTGGCAGCCCATAGCCCCGAATCGAGCTGGTTGAGCATCCCAAAAGCCGTGGCCAGTTTTAGGTATATATATCCCTTGATACTATCCGGAGCCGACGGATTTTGTTCGAGCAGTAACAACAAATCTTTTTTGCCCTGCGTGGGGTTTTGATATAAATCCGCCTCTATTTTGTTGATGTCATTGTTGATGTCGTTACCCGATGATTGGGCAAAAACAACGCCCTGAAACAGCATCAATGCGATGATGATAACAAAGGAAAAGCTAATTTTTGGGTTCATGTAGTGCTATTTTCTAAAAAGTAAAGTGCTATAAATTTACCACAACGCCTTTTCATGTCGAATGCAAGACAAAGGAAATCAATTGGTTATGATTTTGTAGCACTTTTATAGCACTGCTACAAATTGAATATTTTGGAATAAATGTAAGTCTTTTGTATGACTTAAATTCCGTCTTTGCAAGACTGAAATCACTAAAAAAATGAAGATTATTTCTAGAGAACAAAAAAACGTACGAAAAAAATGCTCAACACTTTAGAATATTTCTCTATGCGTTCAAAAAAACATCTAAAGTTATTTTGACTGTCTTTTGCCAGATGGAAAGTTCGGGGATCTGTATGGAGGCCCAGGCACAAAACGGATTGGTTTGTGATACGTACCCAATAAAACCACTTCGAATGGTTTGGGTAGCAATTTGGGATATGGGGAATCTGGTCGCTTGTTATTCACGCAGCAAGGCGATTTTGCAAAGGGTTACAACGCGATGGTGTTGGATCGGTCACTGTTGAAAACGAGCGGTGTGCTGTACTACACGCTGGCGACGGCGACGGCTTCAGCGACGAAGAAAATGTTACAGATGAAGTAGCATTGATATTATTTGGGGTGTCTCGGAATGTCGGGGCGCCTCTTATTTGGCTAAGAAACATCCCGGTCGGCTCGCGCTGGCCGGGATGTTTTTTTGAAAAACGCTGTCATCCTGAGCCCTTTTTATCCCACGCGAACAACCCTACACGCCAGCACAAAACCAAGCGGGGATAAAAAGGGAGAAGGATCTAGCCGAGCTTTTACGTTGTGCAAAAGGCCATGCGTAATCAAGGAACACGTTCTTCTTGGCCCAAGGGCATAACGTCAGGGTTATGCTGGGAACACTACGCGGGGCGGAAAGATGTCTGAACGGTGATTTATGAGATTAAAATGAGGAGGAATGAGGTGACGTATCACATAAATCACCCTAATCACATAAGTCACAGTTCAGACATTTGATGAGGGTCATTGGCCCCCGCCCTTTGAATAACGGAGGGATTTTGGTAGGGGTTGGCTACTCACCAGAGTGGCGCTGGGTCAAAAGACCCAATTGCGGCGAAAAGGAAGCCAAGCAGCAAGCGATTGTTGCTTGCGCTTGGCTTTTTGGATTGCGTAAAAGCTCGGCTAGATCCTTTTCCCTTTTTATGCCCGCAGGGATTGTGGTTGTGGCTTGGCGTTACAACGGGCATAAAAAGGGCTCAGGATGACAGCTTTTTTTTTGGAAAAAGAAGATACAGCAAGCGATTGTTGCTTGCGCATGGCTTTTTGGACTACAAGAAGGCTGGGATTGTTGAGAATAGTGTTTCACACGGAGCACCACGCAAAGCCCGGCCTCGGGAGAGGCCCAACGTTTGTAGCCTTGGTATTACGAACGTTAGACCTCTCCGAGGTCAGGTGAGGGGATGATGGTTTTTCTACAAACGTTGGGCCTCTCAGAGGCCTTCCATTGAATTCAAGAGATAAAATTGAGACAATTTTCTGAACACGCTCTATTTTTTATAAAAATAAAAGTGCTACAAAAGTGCTACAAAGTTTTAAATATTAATATATAAATCATTAAAAAACAATAACTTAAAATTTTGTAGCACTTTTATAGCACTGCCAAAAATTGGTTTTATAAAAAGAACGTCAGATCATTGTGCGATTTAATGATTTTAACCCTTCTGTTCCAAATTGAAATCAGTCATTAAACCAATGGATTTTTTAAGAAGCAACAAAAAATAAAGTACAGATGATGAAGAATAATCTATTTAAAATGAGTCCTCGAGTTTTTTTAAAATCTTATGCGGCAATTATTGCCTTTTTGTTGTTGCACCTATGTGCAGCCCAGGCACAAAACGGCCCGGTTTCCTATAGCTACATTAATAAAACCACTGCGAATGGTTTAGGGGACAATTTTGTTAGTTCTGTATATGTCATAGACAATACCATATATGCGGCTACTTCTGGAGGTTTGAGTATATCCACTGACGGTGGTCTGTCCTTTACCAATAAAACCACCACAGATGGTTTGGGGAGTAATACAGTTCATGGAGTCTATGCATCGGGCAGTACGGTATATGCGGCTACTGATGGTGGTTTGAGTATATCCACAGACGGCGGTGCGACTTTTACGAATAAAACCACCACAGATGGTTTGTGGAACAATTCTGTAAGAGGTGTATATGCAACTGGCGGTACGGTATATGCGGCTACATATGGTGGAGGCTTGAGTATATCCACGAATGGCGGTGCCACATTTGCGAACAAAACCACTACAAATGGTTTAGGGTCTAATTATGTACTTGGTGTATATGTATCGGGCAGTACGGTATATGCAGTGACAGACGGTGGAGGCTTGAGTATATCCACTGACGGTGGTGCATTCTTTACCAATAAAACCACCACAGATGGCTTGGGAAGTAATCAAGTTTTTCGAGTCTATGCAGTTGGTAGTTCGGTATACGCGGCTACTAATGGTGGTTTGAGTATATCCACAGACGGCGGTGTCAGTTTTAACAATAAAACCACTGGAAGTGGTTTGGGGAACAATTCTGTAAGAGATGTATATGCCATCGGCAGTACGGTATATGCGGCTTGTAATAATAGTATTGATGGTGGTTTAAGTATATCTACGGATGGGGGTGCTACTTTTAATCATATTACCCCTGTGGCAACTAACTTGGGGAGCCGTCAATTAAGTAGTGTATATGCAACAGCCACTATGATATATGCTGGTACAACTGGAGGTTTATCATTTTCTTGCTCATCTCCAAACTATGCAGGGACCATTGCGGCGGAACAAAGCGGTTTCGGTCCGTCGTTTAACCCTGCGGCATTTACGAGTAATGTGGCAGCAAGTGGACAATTCGGAACTTTAGAATACAAATGGCAATCGTCCACTAATGGTTATGTTACAGGCTTCAGCGATATCGCTTCAAGCAATACCGTTACTTACGATGCGGGTCCATTAACCCAAACCACCTATTTCAGGCGTTTGGCAAATGTCACTTGCTATTCTAACTGGGCGTACGCCGCAGAGAGCAATGGGCTGGAAATAACGGTTATACCTTGTGTCAACCCTTCCTTTGGTGGCTCCATTGGGTCGGCTCAAAGCGGTTTCAGTCCGTCATTTAACCCTGCGGCCTTCACCAGTTGGCAGCCAGCTTTTGTTTCCTCTGGTACTGTAGAATACAAATGGCAATCATCCACTACAAATAATACTACAGGCTTTAGTGATATTGCTTCAAGCAATACCGATACTTACGATGCGGGTCCATTAACCCAAACCACCTGGTTCAAGCGTTTGGCAAGGGTCAGTTGCTTTTCTGACTGGTCGGGTGCCGTAGAGAGCAATGTGCTGGAAATAACGGTTATACCTTGTGTCAACCCCACCTCAGGGGGAACTATTGCCACAGCACAAAGCGGCATCAATCCGTTTAACCCTGCGGCCTTCACCAGCAGTGCAGCAGCAAGCGGACAAACTGGAACAATAGAATACAAATGGCAATCATCCACCACCAGCAATAGTGCGGGCTTTAATGATTACGGTCCGGGTGCATTAACCCAAACCACTTGGTTTAAGCGTTTGGCAAGGGTCAGTTGCTCTTCTGACTGGACGGGTGCCGCAGAGAGCAATGTGCTGCAAATAACGGTTATACCTTGTACCAACCCCACTGCAGGGGGAACTATTGCCACTGCACAAAGCGGCACCAATCCGTTTAATCCTGCGGCTTTCACCAACAGCGCAGCAGCTAGTGGACAAACTGGATCAATAGAATACCAATGGCAATCATCCACTACTAATAGTACTACAGGATTCAGCGTTATTGCTTCAAGCAATGCACCTACTTACGATGCGGGTGTATTAACCCAAACCACCTGGTTCAAGCGTTTGGCAAGGGGCACTTGTTTTTCTGACTGGACGGGTGCCGTAGAGAGCAATGTGCTGGAAATAACAATTATACCTTGTATCAGCCCAACCTCTGGAGGCACCATTGCGGCGGCACAAACCGGTTTCAGTCCGTCGTTTAACCCTGCGGCCTTCACCAATGCGGTAGCAGCTACTGGTCACTCTGGTACTTTAGAATACAAATGGCAATCATCCACCACCAGCAATAGTGCGGCCTTTAATGATATTAGCAGCAGCAATA
>JBIPOY010000190.1:0-6310 GCA_044378705.1 Saprospiraceae bacterium | reverse complement strand
ATCAAAGATGGCGGCATAAAGAGCAAAAGCTCGGTGACGTTTTCGGCCTACGGCAATATCGACATCCGTGGCAATGGCTTGAATCCGAGTGATGGAACCAACCAAACCGGCGACGTTTATCTAGGGAGCAGCACTGGCGTTATTACGGTCACCGATCAGGGGATAGGATCGCAGGGACATGTATATATGCAATCGTATGGTGACGTTTTGGTTGAAACAAGTGGTATCTCGACCCTATCTGGAACGGGTGACGTGGCAATAACCTCTACTATCGGTGGTGTAACGATCCAAGATGGAGGTATAAAGAGTCAAGGACCGGTGTCCATTTCGGCCGCCGGCAATATCGGCATCCGTGGCAATGGATTGAATCCGAGTGATGGAACCAACCAAACAGGCTACGTTTATCTGGGAAGCATAACTGGAGACATTACGGTTACCGATCAGGGGATAGGATCGAATAGCTTTGTGGTCCTAATATCGAATGGTGACGTATTGGTTGAATCAAGCGGTATCAATAATCTATCGGGCACGGATATTGTATATATTAACAGTACTATCGGTGGTGTTACGATCAAAGATGGCGGTGTAAAAAGTAAAGGCGGCGTAACGGTGGATGCATCCGGCAATATCGACATCCGTGGCAATGGCTTGAATCCAAACGACGGCACAAATCAAACCGGCGAAGTAAGCCTGACGAGCAGCGATGGTGCTATTATCATTGCCGATCAAGGCGTGGGCTCAAACGGCAACGTGACGATGACGGCCGACAGTGTCGTGTTGTCAGCAAATATCGCTGCGCTCGGAAAAGCAGTTCGGATTTCGCCCTACGATACGGCCACGACCATACGCCTCGGCGGTGACGATGCATTAAATATCTTGGGACTGACCAACGCTGAGATGAACCAAATCTCTGCAGATACCTTGGTGATTGGTAATCCAACCACATCGTCCATTCAACTGACCAGCGCGGTGGACAATGCCAATTTGAATGTTGCGTTGGTGACAACGCCAACCACCGGAACGCTGAGTTTGGTGGATGCCCTCACCGTGAATTCCATCAACTTGAGCCGGGTAGGAAAGTTTACCCCGAGCATCTCCGGCACCCCGTCTGCGAATGTGTGCAAGGCTTATGGCCCTGTATCGCTGGGCAATACAGCGTTGGTGCTGCCAACCCTGCCAGACGGATTAGTGGTGGGCGATGCGCTTACGATCGTAGAGAATTTGAGCACAAGTTTGGTGGATGGTACATTTTTGGGTCTTTCAGAAGGTAATGTCCTTTCAGGCGTTGACCAATCCGGGAGGTCAATGTTGTGCTCCATCAGTTACGTGGGTACGCCGGCCAACCGCGGTATGAATCCCTTACCCAACGATATTGTGCTGACGATAACAAACGTAGCCGCTCAGATTTCCGGCAAAATTGGCTGGAGAACCAATTCCACCGTGGGCATCCTCAACACCGCTGTGGCGCTGGCCGGCGATGCCACCAGCGCAGTCTCCACTTTGGCGGATGGCCTGTACGCCTTTGATATATTGGGCAACAACTACACGGTAACGCCCACGAAGACGACGGGTAAGTTGAATGGCGTGACGGCACTGGATGTGGCGCGGATCTCGCAGCACGTGGGTGGCACCTTGCCGTTTACCAATCCGTTTGATTTTATCGCAGCAGATATCAACAAGAGCAATACGCTCAACACTTCGGATGCTTCAACGCTCCAGAATGCGTTGTTGAACAACCCGATTGCGCTAAACCTGTTCAAGAGTTCCTGGCGTTTTGTACCAACAGGTACGATGTTTTCGACACCTTACGGTTCTACGGCCTTCTGGAGTTTTCCGGAGAAACGCACGTACACAGATATTACGGGGAGCCAAACCAACCAGGATTTTGACGCCGTCAAAGTGGGCGATTTGGTGTCGCCGAATGTCAACCCGGCCATGAAGCCTGCTCCAGCGGTTCCGGTGGTGTTCTCGGTGCCCGATGTGACGCTCACGGCGGGTATGACGGTGGAAGTTCCCTTCCGCTGCGAGCACTTTGAAGATTTGGTGGCCTTGCAGGCCTGTTTTTGGTTCAACCCGAAAGTGTTGGCGTTGGATGCGGTGTTGCCGGTTGCAAACATGCCTCTACAGGCTGCCAACTTTGGCACCTGGGATTTGGCGGAAGGTCGTCTGCCGATGGTATGGGCTGTTGCCAATGCTGAAACGAAAGTCGGCAGTCCTGAAATGTTCAAGCTGCGTTTCCGGGTATTACAGGGTGGTTATGCTTTGAGCGATGTGTTGTCCATCAGTCAGAAAGACATGGAGGCTTCGGCCTGGCACACGGATTACCGCCCGGAGCGGGTAGAGCTGGCCTATACTCCGGTGACGGAGACACAACAGCGTGGAGAATCAAGTACGGAAGGGGTAGGTTTTGAATTGTACCAGAACGAACCCAATCCGTTTAAAGATAAAACGGTCATCAACTTCCATTTACCGGCTGCTGCTGCGACCACGTTGACGGTGTATGACGAATCTGGTCGTGTGGTATTCACGCAGAAAGGTGGCTATGCGAAGGGTTACAACGCGATTATGTTGGATCGTACTTTGTTGAAAACGAGCGGTTTGATGTACTACATGCTGGAGACGGAGACGGCTTCGGCAACGAAGAAGATGATACAGATGAAGTAGCATTAATTTATCGGAGGGGTGTCTCGGAAAGCCGCGGCGCCCCTCTTTTTTACAGTTGATGGATGAGTGAAAATTCCGGTCGGCGTGCGCTGTACCGGAATTTTTATGTGGAGCGTCTTTTTTTCAAGGAGGGTGATATATCCATTTGCTTGCGTCTATCTTTGCAAAATTGACAGTATCAATGAAATTGACAACAACACGTACATAATTATTATACGCCCACCACATGAAAATTTTGATCATAGGACAAGGAATAGCCGGTACGATGCTCGCGCATGTACTGCAGCGGTCTGGTGTTCAGGTATTTATGGCGGAGGGTAACTTGCCGGGCAGGTCATCAGAAGTTGCTGCGGGCATTGTAAATCCTGTTACCGGCAAGCGATTTGTGAAGTCATGGCGGTTGGATGATTTTTTTCCAGTTGCCAGGCGCCATTATCAGGCGCTGGAAACTTCATTGGGGGTTACTGTTTGGGAAGAGCGTCCCATTGTGAGGTTGCTTGTCACACCGGAGGAAAAAAATGACTGGGCAACGCGTTGCGCCCAGGCAGATTATGCGGATTATTTGGGTGAGCTACCCGACGCTGGCGCTTGGACGCCGCTATTAAAGCCGGGTTTTCACATGGGGGTTATCCGCAATGCAGGTCGCGTGAATTTCCCCAAGTTGCTCGCGGCTTTTCGTGAAAAAGCCCTGCGTAAAGGTCAGATGATAGAAAAACCTATCGATTACAGCGATACGCATGCGTTGTTAAGCGTCTATGATCGGATTGTGTATTGTGAGGGGTATCGTGCCGCGCAAAATCCTTTTTTCCCGGACTTGTCTTGGCAGTTGGCCAAGGGGGAAGCGCTCTTGATTCGTTTTGCGGATCCTAGGGCAAATCAGATTACTGATATGTTAAAAAAAACATCCTTGATAGCACCGCTGGGGGGTGGATTGTTTTGGGCGGGCGGCTCGTATCAATGGCATTATCCGGATTTGGAGCCGAGTGTTGGGGAGCGTGATTACATATTACAGCGTTTGGGTGAAATGTTGCAAGCGCCCTTTGAGGTGGTAGGGCACAGCGCCGGCGTTCGACCCTCGGTGAAGGATCGTCGGCCATTTTTGGGAGAGAGCCAGATTCTTTCCAAGGTTTATATCTTCAATGGATTGGGCACAAAAGGCGCTTTGCTGGCCCCTTTCTGGGCGGAGCACCTAGCGAACCACTTGTTGCAAGGCGCTCCAATCGACGCGACCGTGGCGGTTGGCAGATAGTAAAAAAAGACGTATCAGATTACCCAAAGTCTTGGTAAACAACGGCCCGTGAAACTTTGTCGGGCAATGGCCCAAAATGTGCGAGTTTCAATTCGGCCATTTTACGGCCGGCGAGGGTACACTCCAACAAAGATCGGCCATCCAGTTTTGCCGTGAGATAGCCCGACCAAAAAGCATCCCCTGCTCCCGTCGTATCCTTGACTTCCACGCTTCGCGCAGGAACAAAATGTTTCTCCTCATTATTGCCTACCCAACAGCCATTTTCGCCGAGGGTGTAGCAAACTTCTGCGGCGCCCATTTTCATAAAATGCTCAATGACGGCTTCCGGAACGGGTGCGTCACCCTCGTAAAGCCTCGACCAATCTACATCACTTATTTTTATCAGGGTGTTCAGCCGACACAGTTCAGCAATAACCCGCTGAGCATCTCTTCTGTCCGGCCATATTTTGGCGGCATAATTGGCATCAATGCTGAGTTGGCAGCCCGCTCTTTTTGCTTTGTCGGCAGCCTGCAGGATGACTTGCTGTGCGGGTTGTTTGCTCAGTGCAAAGCAAGTGGTGTGAAAAATACTAATTTCTTCAAATCGCTGGAAGGGAAACTGTCGAATCGAAAATTGGAAATCAGCTCCACGGTAGGGCTGAAAATTGGAAACTCCCGCCGAGCGGGTTACCAGTATCAGGGTCGTGGGCTCCTCCACTTGTGTTAGATGGGTCACATCAACGCCCAGCCGTTCTACGTAATTACGGAGTACAATACCCATGTCGTCGTTACCAACACAGGCTGCCAACATGGTATTGTTGTCCAGACGAGCCATATTCATGGCAAGGTTCGCGGGGCTTCCGCCGGGTATTCTTTGGAATAGGGATGCCTCTTCCAGCGTTTGCACAAATTCTGCGGTAATGAAATCAACAAGGAGTTCTCCTGCTGAAAGAATGTCTATCGGTCTACGCATATCAAAAAATCGCCGAAGTTCAAATAAAATGGAGTCGTGTTTTGTTAGTAACGGGTTAGGTGGCACGTTGTCTGGCCCAAAAGGGGCCACTTTTTTTCTCAGACGCGACCACGCTTACCAGTTGCTTTTGTTATTAAGTAATTTCTTAATTAGTTGAATTACACGCACTTAGTCGGTTCCAAAAAATCCGGTTTTATTCAATAACAGGCTGCAATGATACGATGAATTTATAGGGATAGATCAGATTGATGGATATTTTTCGAGGTTTACTTGGTGGGTGACCTTGAAGTTGGGTAAGTTTGAGGCGTATAATGTAATCAAATGGAGCAACAACCTATTCCGTCCGTGAAGCCCGTGGCGACTTTTTTTTGGGCTGACCGCTTGCGCAACATTGCCACGGTGATGGTGATTGCCATCCATGTGGCAGCACCTGTGGCACATGTACCCACCGATATTCACACGTTATGGTGGTGGACGGGTAATTTCTGGAACTCGATTAGTCGCCCGGGAGTGCCCTTGTTTGTGATGTTGAGCGGGTTTTTACTGTTGGGAAAGGATTATCCGCTGGCAATGTTCTTAAAAAGGCGCTTTTCTAGGGTTGTCATACCGGCATTGTTTTGGATGTGTGTGTATTCTTTGTACGGATATTTGGGCAAAAACAGTCCGGCAACCATCGGGGAGGTCTTGCGCAATATTATCAACGGTCCGGTGCATTACCACCTGTGGTTTATATACCTGATCATGGGTTTGTACCTGGTATATCCGGTGCTGAGGCCATGGGTAAAGTCGGCAGGTGAGCGAGAGTTCCTGTATTTTTTTACGATGAGTATCATTGGTACGTGGTGCTACAAGATATTAGCTTTGTTTTTCAACCTGCAGATTGGCATTTATTTTGAACTTTTTTCGAACAACTGCGGCTACTTTGTGCTTGGTTATTACCTTGGAACAAAAGGATTGCGAGGGGAGGGGAGTGCATCAGATAAAATTATGCCGTGGCAATTTTCAGGGCGTCAAATGGTGTTGCTGGGTATTGGTCTTGTGGTATTGGGTACAGCGGGGACGGCCATTGCTTCCTATGTGGTCAATCTTAATTTTGTACCGGGGACTGAGTTTAACGTATTTTTCTACGATTATTTGACCCCCAACGTCGGTATTTCGGCCATTGGGTGGTTTTTGGTGGTGCGTTTTGGGTTACACAAGCGGGAGCTGTTAGACGTTGAAAAGGAGTTTGCAGCAGCCAGTTTTGGTATTTATTTTGCCCACGTATTGATCATGGACTGGTGGGGGCAGTGTGGTTATTGGCACAGTGGTCAGCACCCTTTTAGGGGCATACCGGTGCTGATTGGTATGGTTGTTTCCATGACTTTTATGGGCATTTTGCTGTTGCGTTGTTTGCCGGGCGGCAAAAAAATTACTTGATATTGCGTGTTGTGAGAAAGGAAGTA
>JBIPOY010000189.1:0-6316 GCA_044378705.1 Saprospiraceae bacterium | reverse complement strand
CGGACCGTTGCTTTGCTGATAATTTTTGAAAAGTAGATTGGGAAAAAGCGTTTAAGATACACCCCCAAAACCTCTTTGCCTCCGAAATAGGCTTCTTCTCTGTTGTTTTTAATGGCATGTACTATTTTTCTAGCCAATCTATCGGGGCTCATACCTTTGTTCGTTGTTTCATCCATTGTTCCAAGTTTTTCTCCGCTACCGGTGATGGCGTTCACACTTACATTGGTGCGGACAAATCCAGGGCAGATGAGTGTTATTTTTACAGATGATTCGACCAGTTCGGCCCTCAGACTGTCAAAAAAACCATGAAGAGCGTGCTTAGAAGCTGCGTAAGCAGATCGATATGGAGATCCGAATTTACCCGTTAGGCTGGTAATGGTTACGATGTGCCCCAACTGGTGCATCAGCATACTGGGCAACAATGCTTTTGTAAGTGCTACCGTTCCAAAAAAATTTACATTCATAATTTTTTTGTCAACGTCCAGTGACGTATCCTTTGCCAAAGAACGTTGTGAAATGCCACCATTGTTGATGAGGATATCTATTTTTCCGACCTTGGAGAGTACATTTTCTACAATTTCCGGGATGTTATCTTGTACAGAAAGATCAAGTATTTGAATGATGACAATACCCGCTCCGGCAGTTCGACACGTAGTGGCTACTTCATGTAGTGCCGTTTCATTTCTGGCAGACAACACCAATTGTGCGCCATGGGTGGCAAATTCAACAGCTAGAGCTGCTCCAATACCGGAAGAAGCCCCTGTGATCCAGATCCGTTTGTTGTTCAAAAAATCCGACATGGTAATATTTGTTCGTTTGGAAAGATTTAAATAAAATAAATATGGATGAAGTTGCCAAAAAATTCAAGAAGGGCTAAAACAGCCAATCAATGATTAAGCGCACAAAGATAGAGATACCACCACCACACCAAAGAGACATTCCCACTAGAGACTGATTTTGAAAGTTCAAACTAATTAACCGGGTGGTTTGTATCAACACTATTGATTTAAATGCTTAAATTATAGAATATCTTCGTACCTTAATCGGAGATTATTTAAGAAGGTAACTGGTTAGTGGCACGCTGTCTGGCCCAAAAAGGCCCATTTTTCGCGATACTTCGCATGTTTTTTTGACTGTAGCGCTGCTGCGGCCTTCAGAAATCTGCTTCTTCTGGCAAAAAATGGCTACTTTTTTGTCTCAGACGCGACTACACTAACCAGTTACTTAAGAAGAAATAAAGCCAACTTTTGTGAGAATTACCACACTGACACTCAATCCGGCCCTGGATAAAAGTACTACAACGGAAAAACTTCAGCCTGAACAAAAACTTCGCTGTGCGCAGATGCGCTTGGATGCAGGAGGCGGAGGTATCAATGTTTCCAAAGGAATTCATAAACTTGGTGGACAAAGCACAGCCGTTTTTCCCATAGGAGGGCATAATGGGGCGATACTACAACAAATATTGACGGACATTGGGATTGAAACATCAGTTTTGAAAGTGGCAGGAGAAACGCGGGAAAACATCTCGGTCACGGAGATGAGTACCAACAATCAATATAGATTTACCCTGCCGGGCATTGAGTTGTCTGAGCAAGTAGCGGATCGATGTCTTGAAATGATTGAACAGTTGCGTCCGGCTTACTTGGTGGCCAGCGGAAGTCTGCCGCCCGGGCTTCCGGTGACGTATTACGAAAAGGTGGCGTCCTTTGCTAAAAAAATTGGTGCACGCTTTCTCTTGGATACTTCAGGAGAAGCATTGAAAGCAGCAGCGGACGAAGGCTTGTACTTATTGAAACCCAATTTGTCAGAACTGAGTGCATTGGTCGGTGTTGAAAAACTCGAAATGCAGGAAGTGGATGATGCTGCGCTACAGATTATTCGATTGGGGAAGTGCCAAGTGGTAGTAGTTTCTATGGGGCCACAAGGCGCATTGCTTGTTACCAAAGATCAAACGAGACATATTCCGGCGCCGCCCGTCAAAAAATTGAGTACGGTTGGTGCCGGAGATAGTATGGTAGCCGGTATGGTTTGGGGGCTGTCAAAGGGGTACTCTCCTTTGGAAATGGTACAACTCGGTGTTGCCTGTGGCTCTGCCGCTACCTTGAATCAAGGTACAGAACTATTTTTGCAGGAGGATGTAACCCGATTGTTGACATGGATCAAATCCTATGGAGAGAGAACTAGGCATATAGATTTGTAAAACGCTTGTCACTTAGGGCACTGCTTCCAATGGAAGTACAATCGGTTTTCAACAACAGAATATTATATTTAATTACGCTAAAAAATTAAATATAATTTTGAATTTGTATTTTTTAATAAACAATAAAACTGATTTCAAAAATAATTTTTATTGTTTCCCTAAAAAACAACACCGTTTTACCTTTGCATTCGTGTAAATGTGTGATTTTCACCTGCTCATGAAGCAAAAAGCAATTTTTTGAATGAAAAATATTATTCTTTTTGGTCCGCCTGGTTCTGGTAAAGGCACGCAAGCTGCCAAAATCATAGAAAAATTTGCGTTGGTTCATATCAGTACGGGCGATCTTTTTCGCTATGAAATGAGCCACGATACCCCCCTTGGTCAACAGGCCAAGGCGTTTATGGCCAAAGGAGAACTTGTTCCGGATAGTGTCACCATTGGTATGCTACGCAACAAGGTCGAAGCTCATCCGGATGCTAAAGGATTTATTTTTGATGGGTTTCCCCGAACCATCACGCAGGCACAGGCACTTGATGCCTTGCTGTCGGAGAAAGGCTCGGCCATTCATGCCCTCATTGCTTTGCAAGTGGAAGATGCTGAAATTGTGGAGCGAATAAAAAAAAGAGGCGTAACCTCCGGAAGAACAGATGATATGAATGAGGCCATTGTCCGCAATCGTATAGACGTGTATAAAAGCGAAACAACCCCCGTTTACGATTACTATGCTCACCAGCAGAAAAGTCACAGCATTCAGGGAGTAGGAGAGATCGACGAAATATTCAAATTGATTTCGGGAGTGATTGACTTGCTATAAGCATCATTTAAGTGCGTTATTTCATGGCAATATGTCTAAGTTTTCACATATAAATGCGGATGGGCTTGCTGCCATGGTGGGTGTTCAACACAAAGACGCCACCTTGCGCACCGCAACGGCCCAAAGTGTGGTTGAACTTCCACCCGAGGTTATCGCCGAGCTGTTTGTAATGGGAGCGTTGCAGTCTCCCAAAGGCAATGTTTTTCAGACGGCAATACTTGCCGGTATCATGGCAGCAAAAAAAACAGGAGAGCTTATTCCGCTTTGTCACCCAATTGGTATGGATCAGTGCCATATTGACATCCATATTGATGACTTGCAACGTGTGATTATCCTTTGCACGGCCACGGTTGTTGCCAAAACTGGGGTGGAAATGGAAGCAATGCTCGGGGCTAGTATTGCTGCGCTGACCGTTTACGATATGTGTAAAGCACTTTCACACGACATCGTGGTTCGGGAAACCAAGTTGATGTCTAAAACGGGCGGTAAACGTGACTTCAAACGACCATCATAAACACCCTAAATTGGCCAAACCGCCTTTTGGTAAATTTGGCCGCAACGAGTGGGCAATCCTCGGTTCTACCTGTAATAATATTCAGGCGCTTGCGCAGCAACTGATTGCACATCTTTCCTTTCACCATCGCTGCGCGTATGTGGATGCTGCGCATGTATCTCCTGCCGATCCAACGGCCTTGCCAAACATGCTGCGCTACGGTGCCGCGATGGAATACACAGCAGCCACGGATCATGATCAATTTATCTGTATGCCAACCGGCGGTGATTTTCAAAGACGTGTGTTGTTGAATGATTGCGATGTGGTGCTGGTAAATGGTAACCACCATGCAGCCAGCGCTCAAGTTGTGATGGTTGATCCCGCAAAAGTTGCCTCATTGAAGCGTAGGATTGATCAATTGACCAATGTTGTGCTGTTCATTATGATGGATGAAGACAATGTTGTTTTTGACTTTCTTTCAATGCTGCCCGGCGGGAAAGACATTCCCTGTATTTCGATACAAGATGTAGCGGGTATCAATCGCTTTTTTGAGCAGGCCATGCAAAAAAAGATACCCTTGCTGAACGGGTTGGTATTGGCGGGTGGGCAAAGTCGCCGAATGGGCCGCGACAAAGGCGCCATTGAATGGCACGGGATACCCCAACGAGAGTATATGGCGAATTTACTTCAACCGTTGTGTAAACAGGTTTTTATTTCCTGCCGCGCCGAACAGCAGTACGAAATCGGTAACAAAAATGGGATACTGACCGATACCTTTGTGGATCTTGGCCCGTTTGGGGCGTTGTTGTCGGCTTTTCGTGCACAACCCGACCATGCTTGGCTGGTGGTCGCTTGCGACTTGCCACTGTTGAATCAACATACCTTGGAGTACCTGTTAAGCGTCCGTTGTCCCCATAAAATTGCCACAACATTCCGAAGCCCTTCCCACCATTTGCCCGAACCCCTGATCACAATTTGGGAGCCCAAGGCGTATGCTGTGTTGCTTTCCTTTCTGGCACAAGGATATTCATGTCCGAGGAAAGTATTGATTCATTCCGATGTACACGTGGTAGAAGCGCCAATGGCTGACGCCTTGCTCAACGTAAATACTCCGGAGGAATTGGATGGTATGCGCCGACGCGCTGAATTTGAGAAATAAAGGATATTTGGTTACTTTAAAAGACCATACAGGAGTTTTATACCCAGTCCCAAAAAAATAAGTCCGACCAACAAGTTCATATAACGGGTCATGTTGTTGGCCTTGCGAACAATGGTTGTGCCAAGCCAAGCGTACAAGCTGAGGGCCGCAATGGTACCCATCGTAACCCCCCAACAAAACAGAATTATTCCAACCGTTCCATCTTGCCACCATCCTTCTACTCTCAGCCAGCCGCAATACGTAAACCAATAAGGGATTGCCAATAGATTAAAAACGCTGATACCCCATCCTTTCATAAATTGCTGCCATGACGTGGCCCCAGATATAGCGGAAGCTTTAGGAGCCGACTTTTCTTTTACGATCAGGTAAAGTGCCAAGCCCAAAAACAAAACCGCCGCAATCCACCTGAAAATATAGTCGTATATGAGATGACGCACAAACCAATCGGATAGTGCCACGGCAATCCACGCCTGAAAAAATTCAGCTACAGCAGCGCCCAGCGCTAACATCAAAGACGCCCTCATACCCCTCATCAGAGCGGTGTGGGCCACGGCCAAACTAATCAGCCCGGGGGGCAGGGACCCTAAAAAACTGAGGATAAAACCGGCAAAAAGGAGTGTCATTCCGTTGAATAATACGCAACCACTTCAGTAATCGCGTCTCAGACAAAAATAGCCATTTTTTCCTGACTGCGCGCCATATAATAGGTTGCTATAAATACAAAGATGGTCTTTTTTCTTCAGCAAATGAAAACACAAAGCTGAACGCTGTTACCTTGCATTAACTTTACACCTCTTTTTGTCAACACAACCGTTTCAATGAATCGTTTTTTTGTACTACTGCCCGTTTTTTTTGTTTCAACACCCATTTTTTGCCAATCTACGCCCTTTTTTCCCGATGAAATGGTGGTCACTTCCAACACACTCATCGTTAGAGAGGAGCCAAATAACAATGCAAAAAAGATTACGACCTTGAAATTGGGAACGGTAGTCCAATTTGTTGAGTCGTGGAAAAACGGTGATTATATTCAATTGGACACGACAGACCCCGAGTCCCCGTTCGCGCCATGGCTCAAAATTCAGTTTGAAGGCAAAAAAGGCTGGGTGTTCGGCGCTTACCTCACTTCCGCCGTGGGGCTATTCTATGAAAATGATTATTCTTTCGACAAACGGTCCTTACCGCCAAGTTATTGGTATGGCGTTTATGCCCGAGATTCATTTGCCGATGAAATCAGAATGGTCAATGTACGGGAAGAGGAAGAGCAGAGCGAGATGTTTGATACAAAAGTAGGGGTATTGAAAACAAACCAGACGGCAGTCAGCAAATTTTTAATTGCCAGTATGTCACCCCTTCAACCTGGATTTTGCGGCAGCCTAGGTGTTTTTGAGCTGAATGACTTTTTCGGTTCGTCTTCCTTGGGGCCCGGCAGTCAAATGGCATTTTACCCCGGCAACGACCTCAGTGATACCCTCGTAAAACCTACCTACGGCTTGGCTGCTACCGGATGTGCTATTTTGGAGGAAGGGTACGTACAAGTACATGACTATAAATTGATACTGCTTGACCTTTCCATGGAACCTCCCATCCGTCAGGACTTAACGACGTGGGTAAAACCCGAAAATACGGACATCAGCCCCTCGGTAAATGTGT
>JBIPOY010000188.1:0-6329 GCA_044378705.1 Saprospiraceae bacterium | reverse complement strand
TGGTCGGGCGCATTTGCAATTTCGGATTTGCCAACCTTGGCTAACGCTCGTTCAAATCTACCCACGGGTATCTATTTTGTCCTTGTGAGCAACAAAACTAACAGGGACACCTACAAACTTTTCATCCATTAGTTACAAACCGGCTTCCTAACCCAAATGATTTGGGTTAGGAAGCCTTAATTTTTTTGTCATGAAACATCTTTTTTTTATGCTGGTAATATCAAGCTTGGTCATTTTTGCTTCTTATTGCAGGAGAGCAGAGCCAGGCAATTGCGCCAACGGTTATTCATCCGATTCAAACGACAACTGTTCCTGTCCGCCCGGCAGCATTGAAACCTATGGGCAATGTTTGCCAGATGACAACACCGTTCTCTTTGGCGTCAGTGAGGGCTGCCCATGCGAACAGGACAGTCTTCTGATAAAAATCCTCGGCAGAACGACCAGCCCAAATTCTCTTGGCCGATATCAATTGAACCTGCAGATTGTGAGCAAAACTGGGATAATTGGAGGAACCGGCATGGAGTTCGTCTCTACTCCATTTGGATATGACAGTCTCATCACAGGTGTGGGGCCGTCAAGCGGCAGCAACTGTGAAATAGATGGTTGGAGCTATCAACAGAGATATTCTGGCAGGGTATATGGGAATGATTCCATAGTGCTTCATTTTTTCTACACCCGGCCAGATCCCGCTGTTGATGATGGATTTATTATCGCGCCCCAAACTTGTGGGATGGTTGTTCGGAATTAAATAAAATGGGATAACTATGCATGGCTGCCAACCGCCCGCTAAACGCGTCGGTACGGGCAGCCATGCCCCCGTTCAACGTTAATTAAAAGAGAAGCGGCAGTCCCGAGCGTTCGGGATTATCGCTTCTCTTTTTGCCTTCTTCAATATGCAAAAATTGATTCTAATACTGATTTGGATATCTTTTTTTAGTTCCATCCATGCACAAATTAATTTTTCCAAAATTATTTCTAACTATCCTTTAGATCCTGAAGTCGCTTGGACAGTTGCGGAAGTTGTAGACGGGTATATTATTTGTTCTGTGGGAGAATGCCTGGGGCAAGATGTAATCATTTGTGCCGTGGTATCTAAATTGGATAAAAATGGAAACGTGGTTTGGTTCAAACAACTTGATTTTTATCCCAATCCCAGCAATTCATTGCTTATTCGGGAAGATAGAATCTATATATGTGGGGGTACTAATCAAGCGGAAATACAGGCGGTTTTGTATTGTCTGGACATGAACGGCATTATCCTGTGGAATCGGGCATTTGGAAAGCCTGGTAAATTTGATGTCAGCACCTCAATGGTATTTACCTCAGACGACCACATTGTAATCTGTGGCACGCGCTATCCTGATGCACCAGGGCTTCCCCTTCGGATTGTTTATTTGATCAAAACGGATTTGGACGGCAACCTCATTGACGAGTACACCTACGATTTCCAAAATAGTCAAAGCCTCGGCTGGTCTATCATAGAAACAACGGACGCTCAGATTGTATTCTCGTATGATGCATGTCCTCTTTCCTGCTTTACAGATTTCAATGCAGGGGTAGCGAGCATAGACACTTCTGGCAACCTCAACTGGAATTTGGCGTTCCCACTTTCTTTTCAGCCAGATAGGCCTAGTGTTGTTCAG
Source organism: Saprospiraceae bacterium (assembly GCA_044378705.1). GTDB lineage: Bacteria > Bacteroidota > Bacteroidia > Chitinophagales > Saprospiraceae > M3007. The sequence goes on along the minus strand of JBIPOY010000188.1, from coordinate 4,686 downwards.
ACAGACTATAATACCTTAATAGCCAACTGGCACACAAAGACATCATTGCCCAACCACGACTTGACTCCTCCAACGCTATTTTATATCAGTTTGGCTGGTCAGATAAAGGACTCCCTTGTCTTTGAGAACCAAAGCCTTAAAGAAATTAGGGACCTTGAACCCATATGGGAAAAAGGTTTGGCTGGCTGCGGCAGCAACTATATTGACTTTGTCACCGACCCAGACCCCGCTTCAGGTGGATGGATATTCAGGGTTGATGAAAATAAGGAACTGCTTTGGGACAGGACATATACGGACACCACGCATCTGGGGATGGCAGACTGGCTACAATCCATCACAAAGACTAGCGATGGAGGCTATATTGCTGTTGGTCGTCTTGTGAACAATATGACTGGAGTACTGGAAGCGCACAACTGGATTTTAAAATTGGACTCTCTTGGATGTTTAGAAGCCAATTGTGGTGAAGTTAACTACATCACTGAAACCGAGGAAGCCACATTTTTAAAGGGAAAGGATATTGTTGTTTATCCAAACCCATCAGCTAGTTATGTAAACATTCGACTACCGAAGGATTTGCCGTTAAACAACCTGAGTGCATTTTTGGTGGCTAATAGCGGAGCGACTGTTAAAAAAATTCAGGTCAATGCAATAGAAACGCCAATAACGGTATCAGATATCCCGGCAGGTATATATTATTTGATCCTGTCCACTGGAAATGAAATTATCACAAGCAAACGAATTGTCGTTAACAGGTAAGGAATACTTTGGAGACGAATAAAATAATGCGATGTACAATGGATGTACGAAAATTGCTCCTAAACGTCGCACATTCGTACATCCAACCGTTCTTTGTAAATATAAAAATAAATATAATATATATACAGCCCACCTTCACTTCTATCCACAGAGAAGTTTCAGGCTTGGCCTTGAGATGACTTGAAGGGTCGTTGGAAAATTTCTATACGAGCGCTGGACCACCAAAAAATGCACGCCGGGTTGGCCAAAAAAGTAGGGCGTAGAAATAATTTACTGAAAACGTTTTTTCAGTAACTTTGTGGAACGATGAAATCAACCATTTACCTTGATACCTCTGTCATTAATTTCCTCTTCGCCGATGATTCGCCGGAGAAAAAGGAAATTACTGTTGATTTTTTTGATAATTTCGTAAAACTGGGCATTTACGACACATATATAACCGAATATGTCATCGCGGAAATCAATCAGACAACTGATAATGAGGAACGCTTACGGCTGTTAAAAATCGTCGAAGATTATCCGATCGAGATTTTGCCGGTTGACAAGGTTGAAGAAATTGGATTGCTTACACAAAATTACTTGGACAACGGAATCATGCCGCCCAAAAAACTGTTTGATGCCTTACATGTTGCCTTTTGCGTTGTCTCTAAAATTGATTACCTGGTGAGTTGGAATTTTAAGCACTTGGCCAACATCAACCGCGAGCGGCGGGTTTTAGCAAAAAACTACGAACTCGGATATATTCACCCACTTCGAATTATCACGCCTACTGAATTGACAGGATATGGAACCTAAAGTATCAAAAGCACAACTCTCCGTTTGGGAATGGAAAGAAAAAGCATACGAGGACATCAAACATCTGCCCATTCTGGAGCAAATGCGTATCATTCATGAACGCACTCAAAAAACCATTCTTAAAATAAATAGGAATAAGGCAAAGAACTCTGCGTGGCTGCCAACCGTCCGCTAAGCGCGCCGGTTTGGCTGTCACGCTAGCGTTGTGTGCAAGAATATGAAAAATAATCGGCTCAAAAAATGAAATAATCGGCTCAAATCGGCTCATATTTGATCGGAGGTTCTTAACTTTGTTCCTATGAAAGCAAAAGTTTACCATTTTGATCTAAAATTGAGTTGGAAGATATTGAGCGTAATAAGCCGGATTGACCGGTTTGATGCCTCATGGGCTTCGATTGAGCGCTTGGAAGGCAAAAGCCTTAGACAACTCAAAACAATTGCAACTATTCAGAGTGTAGGAGCTTCTACTCGGATAGAAGGTTCAAAAATGAGCGATGAAGAGGTTGAGGCACTGTTGAGCAATATTGGCTTGAGTAAAATTGAGGACAGAGATTCCCAAGAAGTAGTTGGATATTTCAATGTACTGGATTTGATTAGCGACTCTTTCCTGGAAATTGATGTGACTGAGAGCAATATAAAAAATCTGCACAACCAATTGCTGAAGTATAGTGCAAAAGATGATTGGCATCGAGGAGATTACAAACAGCACGTCAATGCAGTGGAAGCGAATTTCCCTGATGGCACTAAAAAAATAATATTTAGGACAACTGACCCGGGGTATCCCACAGATGACGCGATGAGAGAGGTAGTTGAGTGGTACTCACAAGAAAAAGAGGTTCATCCGCTGATAGCATGTGCTTCGTTTGTATATGAGTTTTTAAGTATTCACCCATTTCAGGACGGCAACGGACGCCTGAGCCGTCTTCTGACAACATTACTGCTTCTGAAAAGTGGTTATAAATGGATTGAGTATGTGAGTTTTGAAAATGAGATTGAAAGCAGAAAAAAGGACTATTACATAAGTTTAAGAAGCTGTCAAGCGCAGAGGCCCAATGAAGATATTACAGAATGGATAGAATTCTTTCTTGAATCATTGTCAAATATCCAGCATAAATTACAGAAGAAATTAGACCTGACGGGGCAAGACAGTACGCTTTCGCCAAAAGAAAAAATGGTACATACCTACATCGTAAATAATCCAGGATGTAAAACAGGTGAAATTGCCGAGAAGTTGAATATTCCCAAGCCTACGGTAAAGAGGATTGTATCTGATTTGATCGCAAAGCACCTGATTTTAAAATTCGGACAAGGCGCCGGGACAAATTACCGCGCAGAAGGATAATAATAATGCACACAACTACAGCTTCCCTGCCAACCCCTCGCTAAACGCAGCGGTTAACAAGGAAGCAACCGTTAGCACCAACGAGAATAGAAATTACCATGCGATACCTGTTTAAAAAACTAGCTTTGAATTTGGCTAACAAACGATCGTAACAAGGAAAAATTTATTTCTTGTAAAATTTGCACTTAAAACAATTTTTACTTTCACAGCATCCTTTTCATAAAACACCTTTATTTCATGCAAAATCCTACTCATTTCCCACGTGCCGATAGATTCTTTTGGCTCACATCCCCAAAACACTTTGTGCACATTACACCTTTCCTAGTCTGTCTCTGTGCTTTTTTTGTGCAAAGTGCTTCGGCGCAAAAACTGTCCACTATGCGTGCGCCCACCAATACGTTCATTCAAGACCGTCTGGACAAATCGGACGAGGCTGGTATGATCTACTTTAAAAATTCCGCGAAGGAGAGCTTTTCGGCGTGTACAAGACCTCGTCCGGCCTTGGCACGAAGGACGCAATGCAACTGGTCAAGTCCGAGACCGACCAGCAGGGTTTTACCCACAACGAGTACCACCAATACTACGAAGGGATGAGGGTAGAAGGTGGGGAAGCGTTCGAGCACTCTAAATCTTGTTACGTGGCCATCGTCAACGGCATTATCATTGAGGGGCTAAGCCTAAGTACCTCGCCCGCTTTGACGCAATCCCAAGCCCTTGCAGCGGCCATTGCCTATCTGAACGCGAGCAAATATGCCTGGGAAGACCCTACTTGGGAGCAGGAGATCAAAGATGACACAGGAAACCCCAACGCCACCTACTATCCCATCGGGACATTGGTGCTGACCAACCTGCCCGGAGCAGTGCTGCAAGCCAGCAATTACCAGTTGACCTGGAAATTCGAGATTCTCTCCCTAAACCCGGTTCAATCCCGAACAGTCTACGTCCATGCTGGCAATGGCAGCATAGTCAAGTCGTTTGACAACCAACAGGACAACGGCCCGGCAGTGACTTTGTACGACGGCACTCAAACCATCGATACCAAATGGTTTGGAGGACTTTTTCATGGCCACCATCACCTGGAATCAGATGACAATGAGAAAAAAATCAGAACGAGAAGAGGCACCTCGTCTACATCGGGTTGGGGACAATTGAATCATATTTTTGACCTGGATGATACCTGGGCTGCCGACCAAGCGGCTAATACCTCTGCGCATTGGGTAGTGAACCAGGCTTGGGACTATTTCCGCAGCACCTTTGGGAGAAAAGGCATGAATGGGAACAGCAATGAAGTCAGGATATTTTCAGGCTCTTCTTTGGGAGATAACGCGGTCAGGTTCAATCAAGGCGGTCAGGAATTTATTGAATTTGGTACAACGGCTGGCTTATTTGGAGTTACGGGGACTAATCTGGCCACTTTGGACGTAGGCGGACATGAGTTCACCCACGGCGTGACTGCCAATGAAGCCAATTTGGTCTTTGCGGGAGAATCCGGTGCATTAAATGAATCTTTTTCCGACATATTCGGCACTATGACCGAACGTTTTGCACGAGGGGGAACATTTAACTGGACCTTGGCCGAAGATGCGGGTTTTGTGCTGCGGGATATGCAAACTCCTGCTGCGGGCTTCCTGCCCCAACCTGCCACCTATCTTGCTGGTACCTTTTGATTTCCGGTAGCGGGTTGTATGCCGGCGAACGCAAACGATCAGTGTGGAGTGCATACCAACTCAGGGGTGCAGAACCGCTGGTTCTTCCTGCTGGCCCAAGGCGGAGTCCAGGGCGGCGTAACGGTA
>JBIPOY010000187.1:0-6339 GCA_044378705.1 Saprospiraceae bacterium | reverse complement strand
ACCATCCGCAGATACTATTTGCCGATGAACCTACCGGCAATCTGGATGCTGAAAATGCAGCAGGTATCGTGGATCTTATCTTCGAACTCAACCGCACGGCAGGGACTACTTTGGTGCTCGTTACCCACGATCTTGAACTTGCAGGCCGCACCAACCGCGTGCTCAGGTTAAAAGGGGGGAAAGTTGAATCGCTTCAATAATCCCCCCCCCCGTATTTCATATAAAGCAATGAGTTGCCATTTTAAAGGACGATATTGATCATCCTTCCGGGTACAAAAACGACTTTTTTGGGCGTATTGCCCTCCAACCATTTTTGAACTTGCTCCAGTGCCATGGCCGCAGCCTCCGCATCGGCTGCCGAGGTATCGGTGGGCAACGAAATCGTCGCCCTAAGTTTTCCGTTGATTTGAATGGGATACTCCTTCGTGTCTGATTTCAGGTGTTCTTGCACCAGGGATGGCCAAGTTGCATCACAAATAGTGTTATGGTGCCCCAACATGCGCCACAATTCCTCTGAAATGTGTGGGCCAAACGGCGTAAGCATAATCAACAGCGGCTCCAGCACCGCTCTTTTGCTGCAATTCAATTTGCGGAGATCGTTGGTGGCAATCATAAAATGGCTCACACAGGTATTCATACTCATGCGTTCGATGTCGTCGGTCACTTTCTTGATACACGTGTGAAGTATTCGCAATTCATCGCGGGAGGGTTCTTCCGACGAAACCTCAAACTGCCCTGATTTTTCAAAAAACAAACCCCAGAATTTTTTCAAAAAACCTCCAACACCGCTGATTCCCTGGGTATTCCAAGGCTTGGCATCGGTAATGGGCCCAAGGAACATTTCGAACATACGGAAACAATCAGCGCCATGTTCAGCGACCATCACATCCGGATTCACCACGTTGTACTTCGACTTAGACATTTTTTCCAACTCGTGGGAGCAGGTAAATTTTCCATCTGCGTCTAATTTAAAATTCGCATGTTCAAACTGATTCGAACCACGGGCCTTGTCAAGGTTTAGCACATCTGCCTCCACAATGTTTACATCAACATGCAAGGGGGTGAAGGCATCCGCGCTATATTTCTGGGTGAGGTTGTAGGAAACATACAACTGGTTGCAGACAGGCGGCTGTTCGGTTGCTGTGAAAGCTGCTGTATTGGCCAATGCGAGCCTGATTTTCTCTGCAGCAACTTCCGGCTCGTTGATGTGATCGGTCAGTTCTTCCGTGTACAACACCAAGAGTCGTTTTCCTTCGGCAAGGGCATTTTGGCGGATTCTGTTGATTTTATCCTTCTGTTTGATGGACGTAACCTCAATGGCCAGGGTAGAATTTTCAAAAGTAAAGTCGTACGTAAAATCTTCCTCAAATGATTTGCCGGAGACAACTTTCGGGCCAAAACCTTCAAAAAAAGGAATCAGGACCTTTTGGAGGAGGTACTCTTCAAAAAATTGCTCTTTGGCCCTGAAAACAAAATTAGATCGCCCCCCGATCATCCCTTGATTGACCAGTTTTTTGGCGAATTCACGGTGGGGTACTTGCCCGATGTCGTATAAGAATTGATTCCAAAAACGGCTGTACAGTAAATGACCCACCGCGTGTTCGGAACCACCCATATAAAAATCGACATCTTGCCAATAATCTAGGGCTTCCTTGGAGCAGAAGGCCTCACCGTTGTTAGGATCCATATACCGGTAAAAATACCAAGAGGACCCTGCCCACCCGGGCATGGTAGAAAGTTCGTATTCGTAGCCATTGTAATTCCAGTTTTCAGCACGCCCTAGGGGTGGTTCTCCTGTTTCGGTTGGCTGATACTTGTCAATTTCAGGCAGTACAAGTGGTAATGCAGTTTCTTCTATCAGATACGGTACTCCGTCTTTCCAGTAGGCAGGCACTGGTTCACCCCAGTAACGCTGGCGGCTGAAAACGGCATTTCGCAGCTTGAATTGTGTTTTTCCCTTGCCCACGCGGTTGTCTTCCAGCCATTGAATCAGTGTGGGAACGGCTTCTGCATAGGTCATGCCGTTGATTATGCCTGACTGAACATACCGGCCTTCTTTGGTTGGGTCGGCTCCTTTGTCCAAGTCTGTCTGGGCATCGGAGATGGCGACAATGGGCAGTTGAAAATACGTGGCAAAATTCCAGTCGCGTTGGTCGCCGGAGGGAACAGCCATCACGGCGCCGGTACCATAGCCCGCCAATACATAATCGGCAATCCAGATGGGGATGCGTTCATTGTTCAAGGGGTTGATGGCATACGAACCGGTGAAGGAACCGGTTACTTTTTTGGTTTCTGACATACGGTCAATTTCTGACCGTGTGGCGGCCCATCGAATATAGGCTTCAATGTCATTGCGTTGCGAATCAGTGGTGAGCATAGCTACGAGCTCGTGCTCGGGAGCCAGCACCAGAAAAGTGGCACCAAATATTGTGTCAACTCGGGTCGTGAATACCTCAATGTGGGTATCAGCATGGCCGTCAACGGCAAATTTTACCGAGGCACCCACTGATTTTCCAATCCAATAGCGCTGTTGTTCCTTGATGGATTCCGGCCAGTCGATGGTATTCAGACCCTCCAACAAGCGATTGGCATAAGCGGTAATACGCATATTCCACTGGTTCATCAACTTGCGCGCCACAGGATGGCCCCCCCGTTCACTGACTCCGTCTTTCACTTCGTCGTTGGAAAGTACGGAGCCGAGGGCGGCGCACCAGTTGACGTAGGCCTCACCCGGGTAGGTGAGACGGTATTTCAGAAGAAAAAGCAGTTGGTCGCGGTCGGCCATTGTATTCCATTCTTCTGCGGTGACAGTAGGGGTGTCATCATCGCAGGCCGCCTTGACGCCGATATTGCCTGATTGAGCAAAAACACTTTTCAAATGACGGATTGGCAGGGCTTTGTCAGCGGAAAAGTCGTAATAATGATCGAAAAGTTGTCTGAATATCCACTGTGTCCACCGATAAAATGCAGGGTCGCTGGTACGCACTTCACGGCTCCAGTCGAAGGAAAACCCGATGTTGTCCAATTGTTCCCGATAACGGGCGATGTTTTGCTCCGTGGTAATGGCCGGGTGGGTACCCGTTTGAATGGCATATTGCTCTGCAGGGAGACCAAAAGAGTCATAACCCATGGGGTGCAGCACATTGTAGCCCTGTAAACGCTTGTAGCGCGCCAAGATATCACTGGCGATGTAGCCCAAAGGATGTCCTACGTGTAGCCCAGCCCCGGAAGGGTAGGGGAACATATCGAGGATATAGTACTTGGGTTTGTCGTGTTGGATGGTAACTTTATACGTCTGGTTTTCTTGCCACCAGCGGCGCCATTTCGGCTCTATTTCGGACGGACGGTACTCCAATGCTTGCAGAATAAATAGTGAATGATGAAAATCAGGCGGTAAAGTTAGCGTTTGTGGGGAATATTCACGGTACTACTCGTTTTCTGCGCGCCAATCGCGTACAGGAAGTCGTTCCAGGGGGTACCAGTTGCCCCACCAGTCGAAGTATTCTAGGCTGTTGAAATTCAATTTATAATCAAACTCACTTGGCACATCGTACACAAAACCGGGATAGTAATATTCTCGTTTGTTTTCAATGGCGAATTCTATTTCCTTCAGCATGGTGTAAGTGCCAAGACCGCGGTTCCATTCTTCGGGCTCAAAAATACAATAGTTGGCAGCCAAACTTTTTCTGCCAAGGTGAAAAAAGCTGCTCGCGATGAGCCGATCTTCTTTGTACACATCAAATTCAATTCCGTAGCAGGGCATAATACTGCTGAAAAAACTAAAAAAACCGTAGATGCTTTTTGGGCGGTTGTGGGTAAAACGCTGTGCATGCCGGCTGAAAAGTTCCTCGTGCATCGGCTGAATATTGATGGCCCGGCGTATGAGCGTCAGATCGCTGTTTCGACGCAAACATTTGCGCTGACTTTTACTGAACACAAAATTCTTGAGGTCAATGCGCAATAGTACAACACGACAGGGTTGCCCTCGCCACTCCCAATAGTTGCGGCGAAAAAGCAAATCGGCCCAATACGTCCAGCCGTCTTCGCAAAAACGATCGAAAACCTGCGTATGCATAGATTCCATGAAGGCATACTCTTCAATCGGATTTGGATTGAAGGAAATATCGCGCAGCACCGGGATTGTCTGTGTCGGAATGGGTGTAGAGGATTGCAAAATATCGTGAATAAATCAGTTTTCAACGCTAAAGTAGGCACTCGCGCCAACTTTACCCGAACGATAACCCATTTTTCTCGCTATTTTTGTCCGTAATTATCGCGAACCCAAGGTCGATAATATGTTTAAAGTAATGATAATCATTGTGTTAATAAAATAATTGTTCATTGTTTTGTCCCGTTTCATGGTTACAAAAAGACGGGCTTCACCAGTCACTCAAAAAAAATGTCAAAAGTTCTCATCATCGGAGCAGGCGGCGTGGGTCGCGTTGTCGCTTACAAATGTGCCCAACACCGCGAGGTATTTGGCGAAATTATGCTCGCGTCCCGTACCAAGTCTAAATGTGATGCCATCGCAGATGCCATCCACGCGGCTTATGGCGGCGCAAAAATTGAAACCGCACGGGTGGATGCCGACAACGTCGCTGAAACGGTGGCCCTGATCCGCCAGTTCCAACCCGATTTGCTCATCAATGTCGCCCTACCGTATCAAGATTTGCCACTCATGGACGCCTGTCTTGAAACAGGGACCAATTATATGGATACAGCCAACTACGAACCGAAAGACGTAGCAAAATTTGAGTACTCCTGGCAGTGGGCTTACCAGGACCGCTTCAAAGAAAAAGGCATCATGGCGCTGCTCGGATGTGGTTTTGACCCTGGTGTTACCAGCGTTTACACAGCGTACGCCGCCAAACATTACTTCGATGAAATTTTGGAACTGGACATTGTAGATGCCAATGCCGGCAACCATGGAAAGGCTTTCGCCACCAATTTTAACCCGGAAATCAACATCCGCGAAGTTACTCAACGCGGAAAATACTGGGAGAATGGACAGTGGATCGAAACCGAACCCCATGAAATCTGGAAAGACATTGACTATCCGGAAATTGGCCCGAAACGCTCCTACCTCATCTACCACGAAGAACTGGAAAGCCTCGTGAAAAACTTTCCCAGCTTGCGCCGCGCACGTTTCTGGATGACCTTTGGCCAGGAATACCTCACACACCTGCGCGTCATCCAAAATATTGGGATGGCAGGCATTGCCCCCATCCAATTCAATGGGATGGAGATCATCCCACTCGAATTCCTCAAAGCAGTACTCCCTGCACCGGAAGACCTGGGTGAAAACTACACGGGTTTTACCAGCATCGGCTGCCGCATCAAAGGCATCAAAGACGGAGAAGAGCGCACCTATTACGTGTGGAACAATTGCTCCCACGTGGCAGCATACCAAGAAACGGGTACCCAGGCGGTCAGTTATACCACCGGCGTACCTGCCATGATTGGCGCCCGTATGATTCTGGAAGGAAAATGGGCCGGGAAAGGTGTTTTCAACGTCGAAGAAATGAACCCTGATCCATTCATGGAACGCCTGCATCTGGACGGACTACCTTGGCACGAAAAAGTGGGTGGTGACCTGCAAATGGATTAATCAGGAATTGTAACTACATAAAACCGCTCTCGATCATGCGCATCCTTCTTGTTGAAGACGAAGACCACATCCGCGATGCGGTAAAACTTAACCTTGAGCTAGAGGGCTATGAAGTCATGGCTACTGCCAATGGGAAAAAGGCGCTTGATCTCATAGAAGGGCAGCATTTCGACCTGCTACTCCTCGACGTTATGCTGCCCGATGTGGATGGTTTTAGCATCACAGAACAAGTAAGACTCACCAACTTGGAAGTGCCTATTCTACTCCTAACGGCCAAAGATAGCCCCCACGATCGCGTTACAGGGCTAAAAAAAGGTGCAGATGATTATCTAACCAAGCCCTTTAACCTAGAGGAGTTGTTGTTGCGGGTGAGCAAACTGTTGCGTAGAAGCCAGCGCGTGAAAGGGGAAGATTTGGAAATATTTGAGTTTGGTGGCAATACGATCAATTTTGAAACCTTCGAGGCCAGTACGTTTCGAGGCGAATCACTCGTACTCACCAGGAAAGAGGTCATGCTGCTGAAACTACTCGTCGAACGCAAAAATGAGGTGGTGAGCCGCCACCAGATTCTTCAGGCGGTGTGGGGTTACGACGTGTTTCCCAGTACCCGTACCATTGATAATTTTATTCTTGCCTACCGTAAATATTTTGAGGAAGACGCCAAGTTGCCCCGCTTCTTTCATTCGATTCGCGGTGTTGGCTACAAATTCACGTTATGAACACCCGATACC
>JBIPOY010000186.1:0-6351 GCA_044378705.1 Saprospiraceae bacterium | reverse complement strand
TATGGCCCTCACGGCAACCGCAACCCCAAAAGTGCAGCAGGATATCCTGAAAAACCTCGAAATGTCTGAAGACAGCACTTTTGTATCTTCCTTTAACAGAGACAATCTTTTTTACGAAATACGTCCCAAAGTCAAAAGGGATCAGACGATAAAGCAGATTATTCAAACCATTAAGGAGGAGTTTAGGGGTGAATCCGGCATTATTTATGTTCAAAATCGAAAGACTGCCGAGGATATTGCAGAGATGCTCACGGTAAATGACATCAAAGCAGCGCCTTATCATGCAGGTCTTGATCCTAAATTACGGGCAAATACCCAAGACGCTTTCCTGATGGAAAGTATCGATGTGATCTGTGCGACCATCGCGTTCGGAATGGGTATTGACAAGCCTGATGTGCGTTTTGTGATGCACTTTGACATGCCTAAGTCCATCGAAAATTACTACCAGGAGACCGGGCGAGCGGGTAGAGATGGACTGGCGGGCAAGTGTATTGCCTTTTACAATTACGCAGACATACTTCGACTCGAAAAATTCCTGCGCGATAAGCCGGTAGCAGAGCGCGAGATGGGGGCCCAATTGATGCAGGAGGTAGTTGCTTACGCTGAAACAGCTGCCTGCCGACGTCGTTTTTTACTCCATTACTTTGGAGAGGCCTTCAAAGAGGAAGATTGTCACAAAATGTGTGACAATTGTAAAAACCCAAAAGAGAAAATTGCTGTTCAGCAAGAAGTTATGCACGTTATTCAGTGTATTCTCGATTTGAATGAGAATTATCTGATGAAAACAGTCATGGACTTTCTCATGGGGCGTGAGACCAAGGAAATGATTGATTTCCGGTTCAGTGAAATGGATAATTTTGGGGTTGGCGAACACAAAGACGAAAATTTTTGGAGTTCTGTGTTTCGTCATGCCATGATCAATAACCTGATTTTCAAGGAAATTGAGCAATTTGGACTGTTAAAGGTTTCTGAGGCCGGAAAAGATTTTCTAAAAAACCCCTATCCTCTTTTCGTCACCATCAACCACGATTTTGAAGATGGTGAATACGATGTGGACGATGAGAAAGGAGGTACCGCTGTTTTGGACGAACCTTTGATGAATATTCTCAAAGACCTTCGCCGCAGTATCGCGAAAAAACAGAATCTTCCGCCCTATATCATCTTTCAAGATCCTTCTTTGGAAGAGATGGCAACCAATTACCCGATTTCAATGGAAGATATGTCCAAAATCGTGGGAGTTTCACAAGGAAAAGCGCAAAAATATGCCCAACCCTTCGTTGATGCTATCAAAAAACACTGCGAGGAAAACGATATTGAAAGACCCATGGATATTACCATCAAAACGGTGGCCAATAAATCCAAAACCAAAGTAAATATTATCACCTCTATTGACCGAAAACTAGCCTTGGAAGACATCGCAAAAAGCAATGACCTTTCTATGCAGGATTTCATGCACGAACTTGATGGGATCGTAAGTTCAGGCACCAAGCTCAAAATTGACTATCATCTCAATAAATACATAGACGAATACGTTCGTGATACCATTATTGAGTACTTTAAAGAGGCTGAATCAGACAGTATCGAGGATGCTTATCAGTCACTGAAAGACGACGAAATCACTTGGGAAGAAATTCAACTGATGCGAATCAAGTTTTTAAGCGATTACGCCAACTAACTGATCAGCCACGAATGGGGTTGATGTGCGTCATAGTCGATCAAAATAAACCTTTACCAGTATCAAAAGCATTGAATGGTAGCTTTTGGCAGACACACCATTCGAACGGGACCGTTCGAATGGTGTGTCTGTTAGGATCTTATAGGCAAATTTTTAAATACTAGTTCAGGTTCAAAGCCTGATCGAATTAATGCCGCGGCTGTTTTGTCTCGTTGTCGGTCATCCTCAGCAAACTGAGTCCATTTTTTTTCGATTAATTTCATCAAAAGTCCTTCATACTCTTCTATTTCGATGGAATCTAGCGCTTGATGAATGATATGAACCGGAATATCACGCACTTGGAGTTCCAGTCGGATTCGGATCTTTCCCCAGTGATTGTTTCGGAATTTCCCCCCGGCGTAGGCCTGCGCAAAACGCTGTTCATCAAAGAAATTATCGCCTTGAAGCGCTTGAAAAATCTGCTGTGCATCCTCCCCCTCCGCGCCCAATTCTGCAAGTTTTGCCCATACTTCCTTGGGGCATCGCTCGCGATAGGCACAAAAATGCTCCATTTTTGTCAAGCATTGATCGGGAGAAAACGGGCCGTTTGAATGACCATTCCTATGTTGAAAAAACATTTTTATGATGGGGGGGGGTAACGGCTAGCATTTCAGCAATGAGACCAATTACACAATTAAAATGAAGAAACGATGGCAATACCGGCGGAAGTACCCAGTCTATCGGCCCCAGCTTCTAGGAGTTGTCTTGCTACAACCGCCGTTCGAATACCTCCTGCAGCCTTAATTTTTACACTTTTTCCAGCGTAGGAACGAAGGGTGCGCACCATTTCAGGTATTGCATCAAAGCCGTGAAAACCTGTTCCTGTTTTGAGCCATGGAATACTTGATTCCGCTGCGATATCACAAACCTTGTAAATTTCTTCTGTGGTGAGCAAGCCACATTCTAAGATAAGTTTCAGCGTTGCTCCCCTTGATTGGGTTGACAAGGCCAAGCCGCCAATATCTCTACTGACATTGTTCCACTGGGCGCATTTGACCCAAGCGATGTTCATAACTGCATCAATATCATCGGCACCATCATCCATGGCGCGACGAATTTCATCGTTTTTTGAAGCGATATTAGAATAACCCATCGGAAAACCGACCACCGTAACCAAGCGAATTTTACTTCTTTCACCCAGAATTCTACGCGCGTCTTTTACAAAAGGAGGTGGAATGCAAACAGCCCCGAAACCATATTGAATGGCTTCCTCGCACCACTGAACGACCTCCTTGACCATGGTATCCGGCTTTAGGAGGGTGTGCTCTATGAATGGGGCCAACGCTGACATAGGGCTGAATTCCAATGTATTATTTCGAAAAAATATGCAAAGTCACGAAAAAAAGCAAAAAAATAACCTTCCCGCGTAGTGATGGGCGGGAAGGTTTGTAGAGGTGCTTTCATGTGGCCTTTCCGAGACAAATGTAATGTAAGTTTTTATATTTCACTTTTTTGACACTAAATATTTGCTATGATCCTTTTTTGAGGGGGTGGAAACATTTTTTTTAGAGTAGGTTTGCGCCTTACAAGCCAATGATATGAACTTTATGAACCGATATTTTTTTGCCTTGCTCGGCTTTTTGATACTGGGCGCACTGGCGTATTATTTTTCCGACATTGTTGCCTATATCCTCATTTCTTGGGTATTGTCGCTCTTGGGTAAGCCATTGGCTGATTTTTTAAAAAACAATGTGCGGATTGGTCGGTTAAAAATAGGCAGTTCCTTGGCGTCTTTGCTGACCATTTTTGTTTTTTATACGGTCTTCGTTGGTATTATACTGGTGTTTGTTCCAACAATCGTTGCGCAAGCGCGTAACCTTACCAGTATTGATTACCAAGGGCTTGGAGAAAAACTGCGCGTTCCTTTTTTTCATTTTGATGCACAATTGCATCAAATAGGGTTGCTTCAACCCGATCAATCTCTATCCACCAAGACACAAGAAATACTCAGTAATTGGTTTAAGCCGACCCTCTTGGGCGATTTTCTAGGTGCTTTTCTAGGCTTGGCCGGCAATATTGTAGTCACATTTGCCTCTGTAACGTTTATTCTCTTCTTTTTTCTAAAAGAGAGTGCGTTATTTTCAGGCATGGTCCACGCTTTTGTTCCGAATGAACAAGAAAAGAAGGTACAGCTGGCCATCCAGGAATCGAGTGCCGTGTTGACGCGGTATTTTAGAGGGTTGTTGTTACAAACAGCGGCATTTGCCACTATGGTTGCCCTTTTGCTGACCGTGATGAGCATAGACAACGCGTTGTTGATTGGGTCTTTGGGGGGGGCGTTCAATGTTGTACCCTATGTTGGGCCAATTATAGGGATGTTATTTGGTGTTTTCATAACCATTTCATCTCATTTAGACAGTGATTTTGCGTTGATGATCCCCATTTTGATCAAATTGGTGGGTGTTTTTTTGTTGGTTCAAACCATTGACAACAATTTGGTCGGTCCTTTTATTGTCTCCAAAAGTGTGCAAGCGCATCCGCTTGAAATTTTCATCGTCACACTGGCATCTGCAAAAATAGGCGGTGTGGTCGGGATGGTCATTGGCGTACCGGTTTATACGGTAATCAGAATCATTGCCCGCGAATTTTTCAGCGAATTTAAAGTGGTAAAAATATTAACGGAACGCAACACCTAAAACCTGAATGGATTGGGTTCAAGAGGTCGTCTTTTAAGGCTGTCCCAGTAGAAATTTTCGAACCATGTTGAGCGCGTAAACGCCGGAAAGTTGTATGTTTTTTTCCCTGTCCCGGCCAAAAATATGCTTGACAACGAGTGCGCTTTTTCCATCATCGACAGCCATCCACACCGTACCAACCGGTTTGTCGGGTGTGCTGCCTCCCGGGCCTGCAATACCGGAAATGGCGACTGCTATATCAACTCCAAGCGTTTTACGAGCGCCAGCCGCCATTTCAAGTACTGTTTCTTTGCTCACTGCGCCAAAATGTTGCAACGTAAGTGGGTTGACGCCCAACAGTTTGGTTTTCATATCGTAAGAATACGCCACCACAGCACCGGGGAAATAAGCCGATGAACCAGGTACCGTGGTGATCAAATGGGCAACATAACCGCCTGTACAACTTTCTGCTGTTCCGAATTGCCGTTGTTGCGCCAAGAGTATTTGACCAATAGCCTCTTGGAGGGTAATATCTCCATGTCCAAAGACAAGATCCGGAATCAGGTTTTCCAACTCCGTTGTTTTTTGATCCATTTCAGCGGCTAGTCTAGCAGCCGCATCGCCCGTCACTTCCCCCGGCCAGATGCCGGTGAGCCGAAGGCGGACCTGTCCAAGTGCCGGTAAATAGGCTAATTTTATGTGTTCAGGTAGCTCTTCTTCAAATACTGCGATCCGGTGGGCAATATTGGTCTCGCCCTCCCCTACCGTTTGGAGGGTCCGATGGATGATGGGGCGGCTTGACATGCGTTGTTGGAGCCGTGGTAATACCTCGTGGTGCATGAGATATTCCATTTCAAAAGGTACCCCCGGCAATGAAATGTAAACTTTACCATCCTGCTCAAACCACATACCCGGTGCAGACCCTACTTTGTTGGGTAAGATTTCCGCCATTGCCGGTACTGTTGCCTGAGCACGCATGGTATCGGAGAGGGGGCGATTAATCTTATGAAAATAGGCTGCGATACGGTCATACGTTTCCGGGTGAAAAACCATATCTGATCCAAACAGGGTTGCCAATGTTTTTTTGGTAATATCATCCTTCGTTGGCCCCAGTCCACCGGTCATGATGACCAATTGGGCCTGCGAGGCGGCGTGTCGTACACCCTCTACAATTGCCTGTTGTACATCCCCAACACTGCTTTTACCTGTCACAACGATGCCTGCAAGGTTTAGTGCGCGGCTCAACCAAGCCGTATTGGTGTCCACTATTTGACCGATGAGAATTTCATCGCCAATGGTAAGTAAGTGTGCTGTCATGTGAAAATGGATAGATGTTGTAACTACTGATTGAAACCCTTGATAGCAACAATTGTTTTTGATAGCGGGATGGAGATAGCAATAAAAAAACTTTTTGTTTAAAAGTTTCTACACAATGTTTTAAAAGATTACTTTTGCACAAACTTCACCGCCGTGGAATACGATGAATTTGGTTTTGAAGAGCCGTGGAGCGACTCGGAAGCGATCGCACCACCACACGAAGCACCCGCGCTACCGCACGTGCCCATGCGGGAGCAATTCCCTACAGCCGGCTCAGACTATCTGGGCGGCTACAGCGATGGCTTCGAGTACAGGAGTACATTTGCCGGGTCAAAGCTGATGTACACCTATGATATGGTCCGTGAATTTCTACGGGAAGAGGGCTACGGTGATATTCCACTCCCGGAGACAGCGGCTGAACTGCGTTTGTTTAAGCGGCCTAAGCGTACCCAATTGGCGTTGTTTGAGGAGCATGGCTACGTGCACAACCCCATAAAAATCCTTTTCCCCAATCCAACGAGACAGCGCAATGCCCTGACTGTGGTTATCTACAATGAAACTGCTGCGCACCACCTGCTCCGGTTTCATGGGGTGTTGCCAGAATCGAAACAATCCGAAGAATCGACTGAATCAAAGTACTAGGTGGCGATAAACCTGCAAAAGTCTTCTGCTAAAAACATTGTTTTTCCTTGAAAATACTTTTTG
>JBIPOY010000185.1:0-6378 GCA_044378705.1 Saprospiraceae bacterium | reverse complement strand
TACAAGACAGATTCCGGAGCGGGTAGTTTTAGGTCCAATTGTTCCAGGCGATCTACCAGTGTTTTTACGATGACATAATCGCGGTACCAACGGTGATCCACAGGGCAAATGTGCCAAGGTGTGGTACTTTCGTTGAGCAAATATTCGTACGCTTCCATGTATTGGCTCCAAAGTTTGCGTTCTTCCCAGTCGCCGGCGTTGTGCTTCCAAAACTTCTTTGGGTCATCCAACCTTTGTTGAAGCTGGATGCCTTGTTCTTCATACGAGATGTGCATGTAGAATTTAAAAACCAACGTATTGTTGTCAAATTGTAGCAAATCTTCGAAGGCATTGATGGCTGCCATACGTTTTTTGACCCGTTCCATATCAATCCATTGGTGCACGCGCTGGATCAGAATATCTTCATAGTGACTGCGGTTGAAAATGGTGGTCATGCCCTTTTCCGGCACACATTGGTGTACCCGCCACAGAAAGTCATGGGCAAATTCCTCTTCCGTTGGTTTTTTGAAGGTCACCAAGTCGAGGCCGGCAATGGTACATTCTCGAAAAACGTTGTGAACAGCACCATCTTTACCACTGCCATCCATTCCTTGAAAAATAATCAGGAGGGAGTACTTCTTTTGAGCATACAAAATATTTTGAAGCTCTCCCAGTCGCAGTACCAAGCGTTCTATTTCTTCTTTGAGGTCTTTTTTAGAAACACCTTTTGGCGATTCAGTGGAGAAGTCGGCGAGTTTAACCGTGTTCATGGAAAATACTTTGGTATAGAAGAAGCGTTTTTAATCAGTATTTGAGGGGCGCCGTTTTACCCCATTTTGGCTCTTTTGGCCATCCACGTTTGGAGGATTGGAACAAAGCCCTTGTTGATGTCAGCTTCTACGAAATCAATTTTAAATTGGAGGCATTTCATGCGGAGTTGTTCGGTGAATGCCCCTACTTGTTGTGTGTAATAGGCCTTTACTTGGTTGGGTTGCAGGCGCACTTCTTCCCCGTTTTCCATATCAACGAAAAGGTAAGGGCGGTTTTCAAATTCGAAATCCTGTTCTCTTTTTTTATCGGTGACATGAAAGAGGATGACCTCGTGTTTGGCATAGCGCAGGTGTTGGAGTGCGGCAAAAATCTCCTCTGCTTTTTCCGGTTGCTCCATGACATCGGTAAAAATGACCACTAGGGAGCGGCGATGGATGGATTCTGCGATTTGGTGCAGGCTTGCGGCAAGGTCTGTACCATGGTTTAGTTGCGGGTTTTCGATGCGTTCTATGAGTTGGGCGAGTAGCATCCGGTAGTGCACCGTACTGGATTTTGCGCCGCTGCTGAAACGCACAGCATCGTCAAACAGGGTGAGCCCAAAAGCATCGCGTTGTTGACGCAACGCGTTCATAATCACCGCTGCGGATTGGGCTGCGAAGCAGAATTTGTTTTCATATTTGTACTTTCCGGGTTGGTTTTCTTCCCAAGGGTAGTACATGGTGGAAGAGGCATCCACGATCAGATGACAGCGTAGATTGGTTTCTTCTTCGAATCTTTTTACAAAGACTTTATCCGTGCGGGCGTACACTTTCCAATCAATGTTTCGGGTACTTTCACCACTGTTGTAGAGGCGGTGTTCCGCGAATTCTACGGAAAAACCATGGAAAGGACTCCGGTGCATTCCGACAATAAAACCTTCCACTACTTGTTGTGCCAGCAGTTCTAGGTTGCTGCCCAAGGAGCGGATTTGTTGAGATTCAAGGATCTGTGACATGGTTACATTTTGACTGTTCGGTTGAGAAAGGAGCGCAAAGTTACGAGCAAATCCTACAATTAACGCGGGTATTTTGGAAGACAATCACATTGAAGTGATGCCATGTTTCAGCGTTGCCGTCATGGTCTATCAAGGTTGTACATCCCTGTCTTTTGAGAAGTATTGTTCCAAGATTTTGAAACGGTATGCAAAAATCTCCTGCACTTTATCGTGTACAAACAACTTGCCTGCCACCCATCCGAAGATGGATTTCCCAATGTCGTAATGCAGCAAATCAGTCATCAGGACACCGCCTTCTACTGCGCGGAAATGGTGTTCATGGTGCCAAATATTGTACGGGCCTTTTCGCTGTTCATCCACAAAAAAAACATGGTCTTTGATGTGGGTGATCTCCGTACACCAGTGGAGGGGAATATTCAACATCGGTTTTATTCGGTACGTGATAATCAGCCCTTCATACATCTGTTCGGGCAATACAGAGGTGATTTCAAACACCAGGTCATCGGGTGTTACGAGGTTGAGATTTTTAGGGGTGGCAAAAAAATCCCACGCCGCATCAAGGGATATGGGGAGAAATTGTTCTTGTTGAAGTTTGTGCATGTCGGGTGAGGAAGGAAATTTGTCTGTGGTGAAATTAACCGTTATTTGCTACCTTTAACACATGTAACCCAATAGGGTTTAAACAATTATGCCTGGTATATACTTGCACATACCCTTTTGTAAAAAGGCCTGCCACTACTGTAATTTTCATTTTTCGACGTCTTTGCGCAGCAAAGGGGCCATGGTTGACGCTATTTTGATAGAATTAGAGCTGCGGCGCCACTACCTTGGGGATCAGGCCCTTGGTTCCATCTATTTTGGGGGTGGCACGCCCTCGTTGCTGGATTTGGACGACTTGGAAAGAATTTTCAAAAAAATTAACAGCCTATACCAACTCCTGCCCAATGCTGAAATTACCCTTGAAGCCAATCCCGACGACCTGACGCCAGAAAAAATACGCGATCTCAAAAACTATACGCCGGTCAACCGTTTGAGTATCGGCATACAGTCTTTTGCAGATGTGGATCTACAATGGATGAACCGGGCACACAACGCCCGCCATGCCCGAACATGCCTCGAGGGCGTTTTTTCTGCTGGTTTTCAAGACGTCACCATCGACCTGATTTACGGAGCGCCTACTACCCCCGACGCCCAATGGGCGGAAAACTTAGACTTGGCCATGCAGTATGATTTGCCGCATTTGTCTTGTTACTGTCTCACCGTGGAAGAGGGTACCGCACTGGGATCCTTTGTTCGAAAAGGTCTGCAGCCTCCTGTGGACGAAGAGCGAGCCGCCCGGCAATTTGAATACCTCGTAGAAACAACCGAAAAGTATGGCTATGAGCACTACGAAATCAGTAACTTTGCAAAGCCAGGCCGTTACGCCCGGCACAACAGCAGTTATTGGAGCAATGAATCGTACCTCGGTGTCGGCCCTGCAGCGCACTCTTTTGACGGCCCTTCTCGACAATGGAACATCGCCAACAATGCCTTGTACATCAAAAATATGACAGAGGGAGTAACTTGTTTTGAGCGAGAAGTGCTCACCTTGACGCAGCGTTACAACGAATACTTGATGACCGCCTTTCGAACCATCTGGGGCGTAGAAGAAGCCAAAATACAAGCGTTTGGAGCGCGTTATGCGGCCAGTTTCACCGAAATGGTGCAGCCATTAGTAAGTGCCGGAACCATTGAACGGCAAGGAGATCACTACAGGCTGAGTCGTTCCGGAAAACTGCTTGCTGACCGCCTGATCTTGGAGTTGTTTGTTTCTTAATATCAAGCGTCGCCGATACACCCATACCATCCTCATTCAAAACATACCATGATGCTATCAGAACTCAAATCATTTCTTTTTCGTGGCGATGTGCTTTCGCTCTCTGTTGCAGTGATCATCGCCGGTGCTTTTCAAAAAATTGTAGACTCCTTGGTCAATGATGTCATTTCACCCGCCATTGCCATGATCTTTGGCCAACCGGATTTTTCTGGTATCATGCTCGGAGAAATCAAAATTGGTAACCTTCTGACGGTTGTTGTTAATTTTCTGATTGTTGGCACGGTTCTTTTTTTTGTGATTAAAGCTGCCGGAAAAAAGGATGCGTAATTTTGTCGTTGATTCACAACCATCAAACATATTATGATGAAAAAAGCATTTCTCCTCATACTTGACGGCTGGGGGCTGGGCCAAAAGCCTGAGGCGGACGCCATTTTACAGGCAGATACCCCTTTCTTTGACCAGCTGTGGGCAACTTGCCCACACAGTACCCTCGTTACCTTCGGGGAAGAAGTGGGCTTGCCCGAAGGGCAAATGGGTAATTCAGAAGTAGGGCACCTCAACATTGGCGCCGGGCGCATTGTCTGGCAAGAGTTGGCACGCATCAACAAGGCCGTGCGTGACCGGGAGTTGCACAACAACCCTACGTTGCTCAAAGCCCTAGATTATGCCAAGGCAGAGGGCAAAGCGGTACACCTCATGGGCTTGGTCAGCGATGGGGGGGTGCATTCTCACATAGATCACCTGAAAGCGCTTTGTGACATCGCCGTAGAACGCGGTTGCCCCGAGACGTATGTACACGCCTTCACCGATGGCCGTGATTGTGATCCAAAAAGCGGCGCCGGCTTTATAGAAAACCTACTTCAACACCTGAAAGGCAAACCCGTCAAACTCGCAACGGTTATTGGTCGCTACTACGCCATGGACCGGGACAAACGCTGGGAACGCGTCAAGTTGGCGTATGACCTGCTGGTCAATGGAGCTGGCGAATCCGTTGAATATTTCCCCGACGCCATCCGCCAAAGTTATGCTGCCGGGGTCAGTGACGAATTCCTACAACCCATGGTATCCGCCGCACTGCCTGGCAAACAAGCCGCTATAAAAGACGGTGATGTTGTCATCAGTTTTAACTTTCGTACCGATCGCTGCCGTGAAATTACCCAAGTACTCACCCAAGAAGACTTGCATGAGTACAACATGCACGCCATGTCACTTTATTATGTCACCATGACGCGGTATGATGATACCTACAGCAACGTGCACGTGATGTTTGAAAAAGACAATGTTACCATGACCTTGGGCGAAGTATTGGAACGTGCCGGTAAAACCCAAGTGCGTATTGCAGAAACAGAAAAATACCCCCACGTGACTTTTTTCTTCTCCGGTGGCCGGGAGCTGCCTTTTATCGGGGAACGGAGGATTATGATTCCCTCCCCCAAGGTCGCAACGTACGACCTTCAGCCTGAAATGAGCGCTGAAGGCATCACCCAGGCAATTATGGCGGATATAAACACCAATACCCCTGATTTTATTTGCCTGAACTTTGCCAATACCGACATGGTCGGCCACACAGGTGTGTTCAGCGCTGCCATGAAAGCGGCTGAAACCGTAGATGCTTGTATCAGCCAAATTGTACCCCTGGCCCTCGAAAAAGGGTATGATTGTATCCTCATTGCCGACCACGGTAATTCCGATTATCTGATCAACGACGATGGTACGCCCAATACAGCGCACACCAAAAATCCGGTTCCCTGCGTACTGGTCTCCAGCCGCACAACGGATCAGATGTCTCTCCGCCCCGGACGATTGGCAGATATTGCCCCAACAATGCTTGACTTAATGGGGGTTGAAAAGCCCGTGGAAATGACAGGAGAGAGCTTGTTGACAACCGTGGGCGGTTGATTATTTTTCGTTCAACGTAGTTTCTGACAAAATCCTGACGCTCTTTAACGGCAATAACCCTAACCTTGCGCCAAAATCAAAACAATTATGCGCCAAATTTTTCTTTCGCTTTTTTTGTTGCTGCTGCTGCAATCGCCCATCGTTGCACAAAACCATCCACCAGCGGTTGCTGCCCCAACCCAAGTTCCTGAAACACACCTCAAGAACATCCGTCAGTTGACTTTTGGCGGCGACAATGCCGAGGCCTACTGGAGCCCCGACAGCAAAGCACTTACATTCCAAAGCAACAATGCCAAGTGGGGACTCCAATGCGATCAAATTTTTACCATGAAGGTGAAAGATGCGGCAGGAGATAGCACCTATAAACCGCAAACCATTAGTACCCTGAAGGGTAGGACGACCTGCTCCTTCTTTATGCCCGATGGGAAGCACATCCTCTACGCCAGTACCCATGAAGGCAACGCGTCTTGCCCGCACACGCCCGATTTAAGAGTAGGCGGAAAATACTTGTGGCCTGTTTTTGAAACCTTCGATATTTATGTCGCAGACTTGAAAGGAAACATTACCAAACAACTGACCAATACCCCCGGTTATGATGCGGAAGCCGTGTTGAGCCCCAAAGGCGACAAAATTCTGTTCACCAGCGACCGAACAGGCGACTTAGAATTGTGGACTATGAACATTGACGGTTCCAACCAAAAACAAATCACCTTTGACTTGGGCTATGACGGCGGCGGTTTCTTTAGCCCGGACGGCTCCCAAATTGTGTTTCGCGCCAGCCGACCAAAATCAGCAGAGGAAATCAAAGAATACCGCGATTACCTCGCACAGCACTTGGTAGCACCCACCAACATGGAGATATTTACCTGCAATGTGGATGGTTCTAACCTGCGCCAAGTTACCCATCTTGGCAAGGCCA
>JBIPOY010000184.1:0-6381 GCA_044378705.1 Saprospiraceae bacterium | reverse complement strand
CAAGCCGCTCATGTTACCGACCAAGGTGTTTTTGAATACGCCCGCAACAAGCCGCTTGCTTATGCTTTATGGGAGGGACTGTTGCTGATCACGGGCTTGCCATTTTTTATAGTAGGATATGTTTTTTGGTGGCTTCCATGCTACCTACCTTGGCTTGTCACCAAAAAACTGCATCTTTATATTGGTTACAGCAGTACCGTAAAACTGCTGATCGGCTTGTTTACTTTTCCAATGGCCTTGTGGGTAGCTTTCCGATTGGCTGTCGATGGCTTGGGTGGAAATGGATGGGGATGGATGGGTGTAGGAATGGCTGGTCTGTTGGGATATTTTACCGAACAATACTTGGATGCAACGCACCGATGGCGCGAGCGAAATCGAGCCAAGACCCTGAGTAAAAAGCATGCCTCCTTGTTTTTGTCGCTGCTAAAGCAACGACAAGCCATCGTTAAAAGGGCGTTGTAGTACCCTTTTCTTGTAACCACTCACGTGGCGGAAGACAGGACTTTGGGGCCAAACAGCATCCTGCACAAGTTGTTGATCATTTCAAGAATTGACGGAATAAGCGCGCGCAGGGCAGCGTTTTCGCCTTAGAAAAGTATCTTCATGGCAAATTATTTGCTATGCGCCACAGACTACTCTTAATCCTAACTTCGTTCCTGATATATTCCGCCGGTAACGCCCAAAACGGCAATTTATCCATCAATATCACCGGAACGGCTACCTGTGGTTGTGATGGCTGCTTCAATATCAACATCAACGGCGGACAGCCCCCCTACGTGCTGCTGTGGTCCAATGGACAGGTGAGCAATGTCAACGTGATCCCGACGGTCTTGTGTGGCTTTTGTCCGGGACAATACAACGTCACGGTGACCAATGCTTCCACACAACAAACAGCCTCTGCAACGGGACAAATACTCGATCTGCCTTTTGTACCACTCGACATTGTTGCCCTCAACCCGGCTCCTTGTAACAATGATAGCCTTTTGAGTGGAAATCCGGATTGCCAAAAAGTATGCGCAGGCTCAACGGTTACGTACACAGTATCGGGAAACGCCACCACGGTCGGAACCATGGATTGGCAAGTCTCCGGAGCAATCCAAACAGCGGTAGAACAGCCTTTCGGGAAAAAAATAACCGTTACCTGGGGCAATCCCGGCAGTGGCTCTATTCAGGTAGTATCCAACGGTTTTCAAAACTGTGTGGGCGAGGACTATGCCTGCATTACTATCTTGGAGCCCCCTACTGCTAACATTGGCAGCTACCCGGCAGCGGTGGCCGGAGTTCCTTTTCAGGTATGCAAAGGACAAACCATTGATTTTCAAAATCTAAGTACAGGTGATGCCGATTACTATGAATGGTTGTTCAGCGACGACCAGAGCATTAGTAGTGCCCAAGATCCGCAACATACTTTCCAAAACCCGGGCATGCACACCGTGACATTGGTGGCACGAAGCCTGTGCCTTTGTGCCGACACGACCATCTTGCCCATTGAAGTTCTGGATGCAACAGCTCCATTGCTGGATTGTGTAACCACTATTTGCCCCGGCGAAACGGTTCATTATGCTACCTCTAATGCTTGTCCGCCTTTTGAATGGGCTGTAAGCCCAAATGGAGCAATCTTGGAAGGTGGCACGGCTGCTGCTGATAGTATTACCATACAATGGACGGATGGGCCCCGTGGATCTATCTCCCTACATGCAACCGCTTGTTCAGGCAACAATTGTCCAACGGCCGGTATTACCCACATTCCTATTGTTTCAGACAACGCCGAAATAATGGGGAAAGAACGCGTTTGCCCAGGCGCCACAGAAGTGTATAGTATGGAATCTTTGGGGGGTGTTGGCTATGTGTGGACGCTTTCCGGCGGCGGAATTATCACAGAAGGCCAAGGAACCAACCGCATCAGTATTGATTGGCAGCTGGCAGCCAATGCCGCCACCACGTACTGGCTTTCCGTTCAATATAACAACTGCTACCTCGGGTGTGGCGGGCAAGACAGTATTCCGGTAAAAATATTGCCTGCTTTTGGCCTGAACGGCCCGGTAGAAGCTTGCTTAGATGCCGACGGCGTTTTTACATCAAAATTTGCCGGCAATAACCTACCCATCTCCTGTGATTGGAGGCTCAACGGACCCGGCGGAAACCTCGTGTGGTCTTCTGTTGCGCCCGCGGCCAATGCCAATATTGCCTTCCAGGATGGTATTGGGTACTACCAACTGTTTGCAACACCAGCCATTGTCAACCAGACTTGTTCGGATGATGCCCACTGGACCATTCATGTAAAACCACGACCCAGCAAATTAACCGGAATCAAAGGTGTTTTAAAAATTTGCCCCGGGAACACCTATACCTACGAAGCCGAGGGAGGTTTGCCGGAAAGTAACTATCTGTGGACGGTTCAAAATGGCGCCAACGGACCCTTTTATTTTTCAGGGAAGTCTCTAAATGTTGCTTGGAATGCCGGCGGACCACGGTGGTTGTCGGTGACACAAGTCAGTTCCGATGGCTTGTCCTGCCAATCGGATACGCTTCTAAGAAATATTGAAACCATCGCATTGCCCGTCATTGCCGGGACCCCCACCATTTGTGAAGACAACAAGGGGCATTATTCCGTTGACGCACTTGAAAATGTGGACCTTGAATGGTCCATCAGCCCATCTGATGCAGGCACGGTGGCAATAGGGCAGGGGACTGTTGCCGTTGACATATTTTGGTCTCAGCCGGGAATTCACCAGGTTAACGTACATGTTTGTGGCCAAACGGCCTCTTTTTTGGTCACCGTTGCCGCCCATCCCGATCCAATGGTGCTGGCTCCAAGCGGTCTTTGCCCCGGTACAACAGCCCCGGTACAGACATCCATCCCATTTGCCAGTTTCGCTTGGAAAGATGATAGCGGAACCATATTGGCCAACACCGCATCTGTATTACTGGGGCATGGAAGCTATGCTGTGTCAGTAGTGGATAGCCTCGGATGTAGCGGGGCGAGTGAATTTACGATTGGGAAATGGGACAGCCCTGATGTCTCCCTGACAACAGCTTCTCCGACCGGGTTTTGTAACAACGCACTTTGGGTACCCCTCACGGCACTCACGAATACCGATGGGAACTATACCTTCCAATGGTTCCAAGATGGCGTAGAGATATTGGGAGAAACTACCCCGACGTATACCACGAATCAATATGGCAATTACACCGTTCAGGCAACCAATGCACACGGGTGTAGCAATTTCGCAGGCCCCATTCGGCTTTATTCATTCTGTGGCGGTGGCGGCCAAGGCATACTGCCTTGCAACGGCTATGAGTGCCCACCCGGAACAGTCGATATGGCGATAGACCCCACTACCCGCTGCGATTCTTTTCAAATGCGCTTGCTCGACCCGAATAATATGCTGATGCCCGGAACAGCATATTGGCTTATGGGTATTTCTGGAGGAGCTGTACTGTCAACGTCCTCCGAAACAGATCCTTTTTTCACCTTACCCAATGCCGGCGAGTATGTAGCCATCCTTGTGGTCAGACTGGTCGACAGTACCGTGTGCAACGTACACGAGTTTTTTGATGCCGAGGCGGTTGCCAGATTCAATCCCATCGTAGCTTGCCCGGGAGATTCGAGTATGTTTCGAGATATCAGTGAATATTTGCCCAATGGCGGAATCAGCGGGTGGGCATGGAATTTTGGTGATCCGGCTTCCGGCACGGAAAATCAGTCGTCCATTCGAAATCCGTCCCACCAATATGCTATATCGGGGAATTATACCGCTACACTTACCGTCACGGGCACCAGTGGATGTACAGCATCGGCCTCCAACACCATCATTGTACCTTTAGAGCCCGAATTATCGTTTGCCGAGCCAGCAATCAAATGTACCGGCAATGCCCTGGAATTTACAGCGACCGCTCAGTCGACCAATATCACGGTGTTCCATTGGAACTTCGGGGATGCCGGCTCCGGCGCTTCTAATGACGCAACAGGCGGCACAGCATACCATGCCTTTTCACCCGCTGGCAGTTATACAACAGTGGTGACTGCCACCAATGTGTTTGGCTGCACCGACACCTTCAGCCGAACGCTCGTCCTTGAACCCAACAATCTCACCGGCACCATTTTTCCACCGGCTCCCCCGGCCATCTGTGAAGAGGAAAGCATCACTCTCACCGCTCCTGCGGGTAGCGTCAGCTATCTATGGTCGGACGAAAACGCTGGTACAACGCAATTTCTTACCGTAGAAAAAGAAGGCGTGTACAGGGTTACCCTTACCGACGCTGCCGGCTGTACCTATGTGCCGCCAGCCGTAATAGTAGATGTTAATACTGCTCCTGATGTAGTTATTAAAGCATTGTTTTTCAATGACTTGAATCAAATCATCGGGACTGCTTACCCCTCCGTAACGGTTTGCGAAGGCGAAGATGTCGTACTCCAAGCGGTTTCAAACAGTGCCTATAACTACGCGTGGTCGGCTGCAAACGGCAACACTCCCTTGCTCTATTTTACCGATGAGCGCGACAATACCTTGGCTACGGGTCATTACACCTACACCGTTACCGTCACCAATCCAGCCACCGGATGCACGGCTGTTGCTACCCCTTTTACGGTGACCGTCAATCCAATCCCGAGTGGTTTTTCCATCAGCGGTACCGGTGTTTGTGCAGGAAGCCCCAATGTATTGACCTACTCAGGCCCCCAAAACGCCAACTGGCAAACAACTTGGAATACCGGACAACAGGGAGACTCCCTGATCACGCAGACGCCGGGGGTGTATCAGATACGGGTTATCAATGAATTTGGGTGTGAGATGCGCAGCAACCAGTGGACGATTTTACCCGGACCCCCAATAGCCTCCATTCCGGCAGGCTGTCATACGCGATGCAACCCGGATACCCTGTGCTTGCCATCCCTGCCAACGATAATTGGTTGGCAATGGTTTCAAAATGGCCTTCCAATAGCAGGAGCCACCGTGCCGAATTTTGTCGCACAGCAGAGTGGTACCTATTGGGCTCAACTTACCGATATATCCGGCTGCACTGCTGTCAGCGACCCACTCTCCCTAGACTTATACGACGGATATGGCAATATTCTTGGCAAGGTATGGTCTGACGTCAATGATAACGGCATTATCGATACGGGGGACACATTGGTACCCGGGATACCGGTGGCACTTTATCAGAACGGGATACCGTCGGGCACTGCGAACGCCGGAAACAATGGCGCATTTGCATTTACAAACGTGCTTTCTACCCTTTATTCTGTTGAAATTGACACCGTACGGTTGTCTCAAAACTGGCAGATCGTGATTGGGCAAGCATCGGTACCACTGACCGGCTGTGGGGTAGCGGGAGCGGCTAACTTGCTCATTCGGTTGAATTGCCCAATTGCTGACACACTGCAACTGGCCATTTGTATCGGCGATTCAATTTCCTACCAAGGAGCCTCCCTTGCAGCCGGCAGTACGCATATTTTTCATTATGGCAACCTCCATGGATGTGATTCTATTCTATTGGTCCACGTTTCTGCCCTGCCTACTACTTCACAGGCGTTAATAATTTTTGCCTGTCCCGGTGGTGCCGCCCAATATCACGGAGAAGATATTCCAGTGGGCACAACCCGCACTTTCACCCTAACCAACGGGGTCGGATGTGATTCGCTTGTAGAAGTTTATGCAGCACCATGGCCCACATCTTCCAGTTTTATCACCCTCAATGCCTGTATCAATGGGTCAGCAACATTTGCCGGAGTAGATATTCCTGCTGGCGCTACCCAAAATTTCACGTTGCAAAACTGGCTGGGTTGCGACTCCATTGTCACCGTCAACGTGGTGCCTTGGAACACTTCCACGGGCAGCATCACCCTGTTTGCTTGTCCGGGAGGCACCGCTACCTTTGAGGGCGTCTCCATACCCGTGGGCACGACCCAAAATTTCACCTTGGAGAATTGGCTGGGGTGTGACTCCATTGTCACCGTCAACGTGGCGCCTTGGAACACTTCCACGGGCAGCACCACCCTGTTTGCTTGTCCGGGAGGCACCGCTACCTTTGAGGGCGTCTCCATACCCGTGGGCACGACCCAAAACTTCACCTTGGAGAATTGGCTGGGTTGCGACTCCATCGTCACCGTCAACGTAGCGCCTTGGAACACGTCCACGGGCAGCACCACCCTGTTTGCTTGTCCGGGAGGCACCGCTACCTTTGAGGGCGTCTCCATACCCGTGGGCACGACCCAAAATTTCACCTTGGAGAATTGGCTGGGTTGCGACTCCATCGTCACCGTCAACGTAGCGCCTTGGAATACGTCCACGGGCAGCAGCACCCTGTTTGCTTGTCCGGGAGGCACCGCTACCTTTGAGGGTGTCTCCATACCCGTGGGCACGACCCAAAATTTCACGT
>JBIPOY010000183.1:0-6412 GCA_044378705.1 Saprospiraceae bacterium | reverse complement strand
GTATGGACTGGCTTTTAGCAAAGATGGCAAACAATTGTACGCTTCCGGGGGCAATGACAACCTGATCGCTGTTTACAGTACCGAACAAGATCAATTGCGACGTGATACAACCCTCCGCTTGGGTGCGGCATGGCCCAAACAAAAAATATGCCCCGCAGGTATCGCCATAGACGACCAAAACAGACTACTGTTTACGGCAACCAAAGAAGACAGTGCTCTCTACGTCGTTAGCCTAGAGGGTGGGGTAGCAAAACGGGTACATCTTCCCAGCGAACCATACGCCGTCGTGCTGTCAGAAAAAAGAAATGAAGTGTACGTTTCCTTGTGGGGAATGAAAAAGGTGTTGATTTTTGATCGCAATAATTTTGCCTTAAAAGGTGAAATAGCAGTCGGTGACCACCCCAATGAGATGCTGCTCAACAAACGTGAAAACATACTGTACGTGGCCAATTCTCTCGACAACTCAGTATCTGTCGTGGATCTTACCACCCGAAAATCACTTGAAGTGCTCAATGCAGCCCTTTACCCGGATGCGCCCAATGGCTCAACTACCAACAGCCTCGCGCTATCTCCTGATAACCGCACATTGTACATCGCCAATGCTGATAATAATTGCCTTACAGTATTTGATGTGCGCAAACCAGGCGAAAGCCGCGCTTTGGGTTTTATCCCCACCGGTTGGTACCCAACGTCTGTGCGCTGTGTCGGCAATCAAATTTTGGTCGCCAATGGAAAGGGCCTCTCTTCATTACCCAATCCTAAAGGGCCCAGTCCGTTTCAGAAAGAGGCCGATGAACGCGCTGCACAATACATCGGCGCCTTGTACATCGGCACCATGAGTGTGATTCCTAAGCCGACGAAAAGCCAATGGAAGGCATATTCTAAACTCGTTTACGAAAACTGCCCCTACAACAAGGCCAAAGAACTCCTCACGGAAGGAGAGCCGGGTAATCCTGTCCCGAGTCGTGTAGGAGCGCCTTCTCCTATTCAGTATGTGTTTTATATCATCAAGGAAAACAGGACCTATGATCAGGTGTTGGGAGATATACCGGAGGGCAATGGAGACGCGTCGCTCTGCCTTTTTCCTGAAAAAGTAACGCCCAATCTACACGCTATGGCGCGGGATTTTGTGTTGCTCGACAATTTTTACGTGGACGCTGAGGTGAGTGCCGATGGCCACAATTGGAGTACTGCCGCTTTTGCCAGTGATTTTGTCGAAAAAACATGGCCCACCAGCTATGGCGGCCGTGGCGGCAACTACGACTTTGAAGGCACCAGGGCTGTCGCTTTTCCCAAGAATGGGTTTATTTGGGATAACTGCCTGCGAAAGGGTGTGACCTATCGCACCTATGGCGAATTTGCCGATGACAACAAAGCCAACTACAAAACTTTGGAAGGCCATTTTTGCCCCAATTATTCGGCTTGGGATCTCGACTACCAAGACATCCGGCGTGAAAAAGACTGGGAGCACGATTTTGACAGCTTGTTAAACATCAATCAGGTACCCCGGTTCAACAGTATTCGATTTGGCAACGACCATACATCGGGCATGTCGAAAGGTGCCTATGCGCCGCTTTCGGCTGTGGCAGACAACGATTTAGCCGTCGGGCAGTTTTTAGAGCATCTTTCGCACTCCAAAATATGGCCACAGAGCGTTGTGTTTATCTTAGAAGACGATGCTCAAAATGGAGCTGACCATGTGGATGCCCACCGTAGTACAGCCTTTGTGGCCAGTCCTTACACCCGTCGTAAGCATGTAGATCACACCATGTACTCCACATCGTCCATGGTACGTACGATGGAATTGATTCTGGGTTTGCCGCCTATGAGCCAGTATGATGCTGCCGCAACGCCGATGTGGCGGAGTTTTACGGCGATACCGGATTTTACGCCGTTCACTGCTTTGGCGCCAGGCGTTCCATTGGATACGCGCAACGCGTGGGTGGAGCCGCTCAGTCGTATGGCGGAGACTTGGAACCTTGCCCAATTGGATGCGGTGCCGGAGCGCGCATTCAATGAGGCACTCTGGAAGGCTATCAAGGGTCTGGACAGTGATATGCCAGCGCCACGACGTGCTGCTTGGTTGTTTACAACAGAAGACCGGGCAGAAAAAGAACACTGATTATTACTGCTGCGTTTTTACAGGATCAGGCGTCTTTGGGTACAAACCACAGACGCTTGATCACTTTTATGCTGTTATTTCTTGTACGTTTGCAGTCAATTGTTCCATCAACTTATTTCGCCAACCTCTACTTCTGCTGTCATGCTGCAAACTATTCGATATTTCCTCCCTTTGTGTGCTGCTGTTACCTTGTTTTCCTGTAAATCTGATTTGAAAAACAAGGGGGCTGATGTTTCATCCAAACCAGATACCATACAACTCTTGCCTGTTCCCAAAGAAGGTGCCGTAAACTATAAAGTCACGACGGGTATGGTAACCTGGGAAGGCAAAAAGTTTGTAGGTGATGGCCATAAAGGCACCATCACGGTTGAAAAAGGCACGCTTTCTGTCAACCAAAACAAATTGATCCAGGGCACTATTACCTTGGATATGACCTCCATTGCTGTTTCTGACATTGAAGATGCAGGGGAACGCCGCGATTTGGAATCCCATCTCAAAGACGCTGATTTTTTTGAAGCAGACAAATACCCAAAAGCAGAATTTGTCATCCGCGAAGTGTTGCCCAGCAATGCGCCTGCCTACAATTGGCTTATTGTAGGCGACCTTACCATGAAAGGTAAAACAAATGCAGTCAATATCCCGGTAAAAATGACCTTAGAAGGCAACAAACTACGGGCAGAATCGACAGTCTTCCCCATCACAAGAACACAATGGGGCGTCAACTTTCGCTCCGGTCTGCTGGGTACCCCCAAAGACAAACTCATCGACGATGTTGTGCTGCTCCGTCTTACCTTGGAGGCGGAACAATAAAGAGATTTATGGGGCATTTCGGGCCGTAAAAATGGCCTGTAATAGCCCTTTATCTGCTTTATCGGAGCCCAATTGCCAAAACATGATACCCCCCAGGCCATTTTTTTGGGCATATTTGGTTTTGGCTTCAACCGCTGTGGCATCGTCAAATGTTGCAAATTCCTGGCGGGTAGGGCTGTACGCATAAGGGGCCTGTGAAACAGGGTCTCGGTAAAACACAAATCCGTTTTCGGGTTTGAAATAGGCGTCAAATTCGTTGAAGGGTACAAATGATTTGAATTGCCCCGCTTGATAAAGACCGTTGTTGATGTTTTCAACACCCACCCACGTACGGGCATAAAACGCAGCGCCAACCACAATTTTTGATGCCGGCACCCCGAGCGATCGCAGGGATCGTACACCCTGCTCAACCGATGCGGACTTTTTTTCGTTGGACCGCAAGGGCGTGTGATGACCGGTCACCTTGCTGTACCCATTCACAAGGTCGTAACTCATCAAATTTACTCGATTCACAAGCGGCATTACACTGGACCACGCCACAGATTGTGTGAAAAAACTGTCGAAACCTCCTGCGGCAAAACTTATTTCGGCATTTTTTCCCAATATTTGACGCAATTCCTGCACCAATTTCGTGAAATTATCCTTGTCCTCTGGCTTATATGGATGCCCCGGATAACCTTCTATGGCCGGGTACTCCCAGTCGAGGTCTATGCCATCTGCGCCGTAAGTATCCAAGAGGCTCTTGACAGACAAGGCGAATTCGTGGCGGCCGGAAACGCTCGAAAAAGCATCTGAACATCCCAGACATCCACCCCATCCACCCAGTGAAAGAAGGACTTTGAGTTTGGGGTACTGTGTTTTTAACGCTACAAGTTGGCGGATGACCAAGCTGTCGCCGGCGTTATCTACTTTTAACAAATTGCCCTGCAGGTGGCAAAAGCAGAAAATAACCTGGGACAATTGTTCCCAATGATACTGTTGAAGGTCCCGCCCATTGCCGCTGTAATAGGCAATAATGTCTAAATTTTGTCCCTTACGTGCGGCTTTTTCCGCCGATTTACAAGCATGTAGGGAAAAAAGCAGTGCTGCTAGGCACAAAAGCGAAAGGTAGGTTCTTTTCATAACCAAAGAATTGGGCATTGTCTTGAGGGTGGAGGCACACAAACTGCGCAAATATACAGCTTCAAGGCGCATCTAATCAGCGGCTTTAAAATATAGCAACCAATAATAACCCTATTTTCTGGCACAAATTTGCGGTTTTTTATTCTTTTTTATCACAAACATTTGCTACCTTTGCGCCCGCTTTTCGCGAGTAGTGCTTACCAAATATTATTTCTTCACGAAACAGCAGGGGCAATGGCTTCGTCCCGATGTGGAGCCCAAATCAATGTCAAAAGACAAAAAGCCTCAAAACAACCACTTAGCAATATGTTACTTGACGAAGAAAAAGAAATCAACAACGAACAGGAAGAAGTGACTGCTGCGGCTGAAGAAACAGCAGCAGTAGAGCCTGTTGAGCAAGCCCCTGAAGCAGTGGTGGTACCCGAAGCGGAAACGCCTGCCCCTGCGGTAGTGGTCGTACCCGAAGCGGAAACTCCTGCCCCTGAAGCAGTGGTCGTACCCGAAGCGGAAACTCCTGTCCCTGCGGTAGTAGCGGAAGCAGTAGTGGCGCCTGCACCTGTTGCACCGGCTCCTCCCAAAGCAAAGGCTCCGGTCGTTGTGGAAGAAGAGGAAGAAGAAGTAGAATTACCTGTTTTTGTGGATGTACAATCCGGTGGCGCACACGATGACTTCAATTGGAGCATCGACAAACGCGGCACGTTGCATTACCCTCCGGCAGAACACGCTGCCATGTTGAAGGAGTATGATGCTACCCTAAGCAATGTGGTGGAAAACGAAATCATCACCGGACGCGTAAGCGCTATCAGCGGTGGCGATGTCGTGCTGGACATCAACTACAAAAGTGATGGTCTGATCTCTCTCAACGAATTCCGCGACATCCCCGGCCTTCAGCAGGGTGATCAAGTTGAAGTGTACGTTGAAAGCCAAGAAGACAGCCAAGGCCAACTCGGATTATCCCGCCGCAAAGCAAAAATTCTGCGCGCTTGGGAAAGTATTGTGGACTCCTTTAAAAATGGCACCATCATCCGTGGTTCCGTTATCAGCAAAACAAAAGGCGGTCTTATTGTCGATTGTAATGGCTTGGAAACTTTCCTTCCCGGTTCCCAAATTGACATCAAACCAGTCATTGACTACGATCAGTACGTAGGTAAAATGATGGAATTTAAGGTTGTAAAAGTCAACGAACAAATCAAGAACGCTGTGGTGAGCCACAAGGCCTTGATCGAAAGCGATCTGGCTGAACAACGCGAGCAAATCCTCGGTAGCCTTGAAAAAGGCCAAGTATTGGAAGGTATCGTCAAAAATATCACCGATTTCGGCGCGTTCCTTGATCTGGGCGGCGTTGACGGTCTCCTCTACATCACCGATATTAGCTGGGGCCGTATCGGTCACCCAAGCGAAGTACTCGCTCTCAACCAACGTATCAACGTGGTGGTGCTTGACTTTGACGAAAATAAAAAGCGAATCAGCCTTGGCCTCAAACAGCTTACACCTCATCCTTGGGATGTACTCGCAGCTGAAATTGGAGAAGGATCTATCGTGAAAGGCAAAATCGTCAACATCGAAGATTACGGCGCTTTTGTTGAAATTCAACCAGGCGTAGAAGGTCTGATCCACGTGAGTGAAATCACTTGGGGCAACCAAAGCGTCCATGCCAAAGAATTCTTCAAATTGGGCCAAGAAATCGAAGCCCGCGTGGTAACGATTGACCGTGGTGACCGTAAAATGTCTCTCTCTGTAAAACAATTGACCTCTGATCCATGGAGCGATATTGAAGATAGATTCCCAGTGGGAACACGCTTCACAGGTACCGTTAAAAATATCACCAATTACGGTATTTTTGTCGAACTGACGGAAGGTGTAGGTGGCATGGTGCACATCAGCGACTTGTCTTGGACCAAACGTTACGCACACCCAAGTGAATTTGCCAAGCCCGGCAGCGAATTGGAGGTTGTTGTGTTGGACATCGACAAAGACAAACGCCAAATTAGCCTCGGACACAAGCAAATCCTGGAAAATCCATGGGATGCTTTCGAAGCAATCTTCCCGGTTGGGTCTTACCACGAAGCAACGGTATTGAAACGCGACGATAAAGGTGCTACTTTCCAAATGCCGCACGGCCTCGAAGCTTTCGGCCCAGCCAAACACATCCGCAAGGAAGATGGTAACCAAGCCGATGTGGGGGATGTTCTCACCGTAAAAGTGATCGAATTTAGCAAAGATGAACGCCGACTCCTCGTGTCTCACACACGCTATGTGGAAGATCTGAAATACAAAGCTGAAGCAGTAGTGAAAGCTGAACGTTTCAAAGAAGAAGGCGAGAATCAGACAGCTATCAAAGAAGTACAAAAAAGTGTT
>JBIPOY010000182.1:0-6413 GCA_044378705.1 Saprospiraceae bacterium | reverse complement strand
AAATGCAAGGCATTTTCCAATAATTCCATCTCTACTTCTTCTTCCCCGGGAGCACCCGTTGCGTTTTGCTGCACCAGAAATTCAAGCAATGCGGCATCGTCATCCCCGGGAATATTTCTGTATATATTTTTAAAAATGAACCGCTTAAAGCGCAAAAGCACAAAAAAAAGTACAACCACAACCATCAAGGGTGCACCCCATCCTGTGCCAAAAACAAAAGAAAGTCCGGGCAACAATGAAAGCGCCCCAAAAACGGCAATGGAGATCAGCAATAGGGTTGCAGGAAAAGTGTGGCTACCAATGCGCAGTACAGACGACCAGCCGAGCCATTTTTTAGAAAGTAATTCAGTCATTGGTTGCTGATGGGTTAATTAGAGCGCGTTATCATTCAATTGATCCACTTTGAGCCTGCCCTTTGGAACCAGTATTTTCCAGTAGGAAAAATTTTGATCTGCTTCTAGTCCATAACCGTAGATAATTTCTCCCGGCTGTGTGACTTTTACAAATTTTTCTGTGCGAACCTTACCGGATTTTTCATCCCATACCAACTCCTCTGTTTCTAGTTTTTCTTGTTTAGCCGTGGACCAAACAACGCTGTCACGCACCGTAATCAATCCTTTTTCTTGCTGTCGAATCGCTTTTTTCGCTGTCAGGGTACTGCGAACAGAACAATCTGCCTCCAAAAAATCAATGCGGATACCCTCCGGAAACTCCTGACGGGCATTCTCCCGCTCATTGAAGTTGTGCAAAACAGGGCCTATTACCCTTACCCGAACGACTGCACTATCAGAGTATAATATTTCAACACCGCGGGCCACCTCTATCGCTACGTCATCTTGGGTGATCACCTGCCTCGTTTCTATCGGAGCCTCCTTGCAACGACCCATCAACAACAGTATAAAAACACCTACAATTGTTTTTTCAACATTCTTTCTCATCATGACAACATCCGTTTAAGCCCATACCGAAACAATACCAAAAACCCGACAACAAGCAGAAGCAACCACTGTACCGGTAACCGAACCCAAGCAACCAAATGGATCCTGTCCAATAAATACATCAACACAAATACCGAAACAATAACCATCATTAGGTCGGATAATTTTCCAAAACCCGGAATATACGCAAATGGTACGTTGCGCTTAATGACAACCAATGTGACAACCATCGACACAATCGGCAACACCTGCGTGAGCACGTTAAGATTGAAAATACTGCTGCCTTTCTCAAAAAGAAAAAGGTACACCGCAAGCGTTGCCGTAAAAATACCGGGAATACAAACGCCATACACCAAGGCAGAATACAAATATTTCCAAGGACTCAAGTGGCCCTCTTCTTTGCCAAAGTATCCGGACAGCCATGCCAAAGCAGGAAAAAAAAGAAAATAAGCCACCACCAATGCCGGGTTGGCGCTCAGGTATTCAAAGAGTTCGCGAAGCGTCATGTCTGCTATGTTGTTTGTAGATCGAACATATTGGGCCCAACTGGCTGGTGTGTTCCTGAACACCCGCCTGCAAAAGTAGTGCTCACAATCCATAGTTTTGAATCATACCACCTGAATCACCCACCAAAACCGTAAGTTTGTGTTCCTGATACACAAAAATCAATCATCACCATGCGCCTAACGCTTGTCCAATCCGCCTTAATCTGGCAAAACCCGGAAGCCAACAGAACACAATTCTCCCATCAACTGGCCGGTCTGCGCGACACAACCGATCTCATCGTTCTCCCTGAAATGTTTAACACCGGATTTTCCATGGATGCAGCTCGATTGGCAGAGCCCATGGACGGGCCCACCATGGAATGGTTGAAAAAAACAGCCGAAGACCTCAATGCTGCGGTGACGGGAAGTTTTATCTGCGTAGAAAATGGCTGTTTTTACAACCGAATGGCTTTTGTATTCCCCGATGGGCGGTATGAATGCTACGATAAAAAGCATTTATTTGGCTTGGCTGGGGAGCAAGATTTTTTTTCTTCCGGAAATAACCCGTTGATGGTGGAATGGAAAGGGTTTCGTATTCGGCCACTGATTTGTTACGACCTGCGCTTTCCCGTTTGGAGCCGCAATCAGGTCGATCAACCCTACGATCTTTTGCTCTATATCGCAAACTGGCCAAGCAGAAGGGCACACCATTGGAAGTCGCTACTTACTGCCAGAGCTATTGAAAATCAGGCTTTTGTGGCCGGTGTAAACATCGTCGGGACAGATGGGAACGGGCTGGAGTACGTTGGGGAAAGCACGATCATTAATTTTTCAGGGGAGCTCATCTTTCAACTCTCAGGCCAAGAAGGCGTCTTTACGGCACACCTGAATGCAAGCTCTTTAAAACAATACAGAGCAGAACTCCCCTTCCTAAAAGATGCAGATACTTTCGAGCTAGAGCAATGATGCATCCAAACTTTTTTTGACAAAAGTTTTGTTATTAATAGGAGGTTTCTACCTTTGCAAAGAGCTTGCCGGTATTTTGAAGCCATATTTGATGGATTCACCCAAATAATACTGCCTTATATTTTTAATCTGCTCTCTGCAAGCTCCCGCTCTTTGCTCAATCAATCAGCCGATTTTTCACGAACAACCAACTCTCTTGAGCGTGGCAAAAACTGTGCCACGAGTTGTAAATGTAGTAACATGACCGAAATAATACTTCCCAGTACGGGCAAATATCGTTCGTTAAAGTCTTCCTTCCTTGCCATTTTAGTTTTTCCGGCAGCGCTTACGCTCACCGCCTTTAAAAGCGACAACAGGCCTCCTGCAAGTCGGGCAGCGGACGCCGAAATGATGCAATTCCGCACTTATGTTTCCGGTTACGCCCAAAATTTTACCGGACTTAAATACCGCCATGGCGGTCGGTCAACCAAAACAGGTTTTGATTGCTCGGGTTTTACCAATTTTATCCTCGATGAGTTCAAAGTAAAAGTATCTTCCTGCGCACGTACGCAGTCCACCCAAGGTGTAAAAATCTCTCTGGAAGATGTACAACCGGGCGACTTGGTGTTTTTTGGCCGCCAAGGCTATATCCAGCACGTTGCAATGGTGGTCGAAAATACACCTGAAGGTATTTACTGTGTACACAGCACTTGTAGCCGGGGTATCATCGTCGAAAATATCTCTACGTCTAAATACTGGAAACCCAAGATTCTATTTGCACGAGATGTGATCAGTGGACAGCAGGGCTAAGGATAAAAAAATTGGCAGGCTTCCGTTCTCTGCTTACATAAAAACGCAACTCCTTTAACTGGCTACTGTCTGGCTTAAAAAAAGGCCGTCTCACATCTTTACGGAGGAGAGACGGCCTTTTATTTACGCCTTCAAGTTGGGTGGGTTATTTATTAAACCCCGGTGCTATGGCGCGCTCCTTTGAACCTGCTGTGTACACATAAAAACCCTCTCCACTTTTAACACCCAGCTTTCCGGCGGCAACCATGTTGACCAACAGGGGACAAGGTGCGTACTTGGGGTTGCCAAAACCAGTCTGTAATACCCGTAAAATGGACAGACAAACGTCTAGTCCAATGAAATCTGCCAGTTGGAGGGGCCCCATCGGATGGGCCATGCCCAATTGCATCACGGTGTCTATTTCAGAAACGCCACTGACCCCCTCGAACAGGGTATAAATGGCCTCGTTGATCATCGGCATAAGAATACGGTTGGCCACAAACCCAGGGTAATCGTTGACCTCCACGGGGTCTTTACCCAATTGTCGGGAAATGTCAATGACCTGTGCGCAAACATCATCAGAGGTTGCATAACCACGAATTACCTCAACGAGCTTCATAACCGGTACCGGGTTCATGAAGTGCATCCCGATGACCTGTTCAGGGCGATTGGTGACCGCCGCTATTTGTGTAATACTGATACTGGAGGTGTTGGTGGAAAGCACCGCTCCAGGCGGTGCAAATTGATCCATTTCACGAAATATTTTCAGTTTCAACGCCACATTTTCAGTAGCCGCTTCCACCACAAGATCTGCTTGGGCAACACCTTCGCTGAGTTCGGTCACCAACCGTATCCGTTGCAGGGTAGCAGCCTTTTCTGCTTCTGTGAGCAATGCTTTGGATACCTGACGATCCAAATTTTTTCCGATGGTCGCCAATGCTTTTTCCAACGCTACCGGTGAAACATCCACCAACGTTACCTCAAAGCCCTTTTGAGCAAAAATATGCGCTATGCCATTCCCCATCGTGCCACCGCCGATTACAGTGATATTTTTCATGTTTTTATTTTTTGGGTAACTACTGAGATGGTTGGATCTGAGACAAAAAAAGTAGGTCTTTTTGGGCCAGACAGCGCGCCATTTCAGTGGTTACTTTTTTTGATTGGTTTTGAACGTCTAATGTTTTTAGTCATTTTTGAGTTATGCATTTGAATCATTCAAATACATAACTCAGCGGATAGTTACTGCTGCCAAGAAACCCCAGCAGCGGGCGTGATGCCCAGTATTGGATGCCATTCAGACCCTACGTCAATCGAAATACCGTGTTTTAAACGCATGCCTATCCCAAAAGACATTCGCGCTAGTTTTCCTGCACGCGTACCGGCCCGAATGGCCAGCATGGAGGTCGGGCGATATTCAACCCCCATTTTCACCTGTGTAGGACGGTCGAGGTCTTTCTCGGTTTCAAAAGCAAGGAGAAATATTTCAGTAGGTTTCCAAGATGCCCCAACACGAAAAATGGTGGGTATGGGATCCGTTCCAATGCTTTGTTGAAATGGGTTCTGAATTTTCATTCCCATCCAAACCTGTGGTAGTACTTGCGCAAGCAAACTGATGCCCATGGTAACAGCAGTGCTAGAACCGTATTCTCTGGCGCTGTTGCGCAACACATCTAGGGCGCCTCCCAAGTAAAATTTTTCACCGAGCCGCCTTCCGTAAGAACCTTGAAAGCGCTGTTCTGCGTACAAATCAGTGCCATTGTAGAAGACGCCAACCCCTACTCCACTTGACTTGCCAAGGCCAAGAACCCCTTGGACATACCCCGTCTGCCAGCCGGTTAGGGTGTAGGGAATGGCACTCCCGGCCATCACCCTGGTATTAACCTCCAGTCCAAGCTGACCGTCATTCGAAAGCCCCGTAGAGAAATCAGACATTGCAATGGTGGCGCCGCCCATTCCCATAGATGCGGCATTGTCAAAAGGGCGCATGAAAACCTGCGCGTTTAAGGTAGCCGAAACAACCCATACATTAAATAGGAACAATAAGCGCATGGTGAAGGGGTTTGGTGCGCAAAGCGGGGTGAAATTGTCGGTTACAAGGCTAAGTGGCTGTAAATTGGTCTGTTGTAAAGAAATATTACGACGCTTCTTTGTGTGAAATAACCCACAAACCAAAAGCCGTAATCATTCCATTGATCAGGATGGTCAGGAACCCAACATCAAGCCATTGTTTACAGATCATCTCAAAGAAAAAAGTGAGAAAAGGAGCCAATACACATACTATTGGGACAAATCGATCGCGCAAAGACCACGAAGTAAATAGCCCAAAAGAGAACAATCCCAACAAAGGCCCATACGTGTAACCTGCTATTTTGAAAATAAGGTTGATCACGGCATCGTTGCTCATGGCGTTGAGCACCAAAATAATCAACACAAAAGCCAGTGAAAACGACAGGTGTACGTAGGTACGTTTCTTGCGCTGAACGGCATCTATTTTTTGATCGTGTTCCAATCGGTCAGACGCATAAGCAAAATGCAATTCTGCAGATTTTTCCTTTTCAAAATTCAAAAAATCAATACAAAAACTAGTGGTAAGTGCTGTCAGCGCAGAATCGCTACTGGAATAAGTACTTGCTATAAGGCCCAATATAAAAAAGATTCCGGCAGCTGTATCGAGGTGGTTGAAGGCGATCTGGGGGTACAACAAATCGGTCCTTACCGGCAGTTCAATGCCGATGGAGCCGGCATATTGGTACAGCAACGCGCCAAGTACTAGAAATAGAAAATTGATGACAACCAGATAAAAGCAAAAAACCAGCATGTTCTTTTGGGCTGATCGAATGTCTTTGCATGCAAGGTTTTTCTGCATCAGATCCTGATCCAACCCGGTCATGGTGATGGCTACCAAGGCACCACCGATGAATTGCTTGACGAAATGGTTGGGGTTCGTCAGGAAATTATCAAAAAAGAATACCTGACCATACCGACCACCGGTGATGGAGGGAACAATATCCCACAGGCCCATATTCAATGCTTTTCCGATGTTGTACACGGTAAAAAACAGCGCCACCAGAAAAAAAGTGGTCATGATGGTGTCTGTCCAAATAATGGTTTTCAAGCCACCCTTAAACGTATAACCATAAATCAACGCGAGCATCAAAGTAACGGTGAGGGGGAAAGGAACGCCCAAGGGGCCAAACACAAACATTTGTAAGACACTGGCCGCAAGAAACATGCGCGCTGCAGAACCAAGGGTGCG
>JBIPOY010000181.1:0-6419 GCA_044378705.1 Saprospiraceae bacterium | reverse complement strand
AAAGACTCAAAGAAGGGCGTAAACTCTTCGCGTCTTCGCGCCTTCGCGAGAAATACTCACGCAACGCCGCAAAGACGCAAAGAAGGGCGTAAATTCTTCGCGCCTTCGCGCCTTCGCGAGAAATACTCACGCAACGCCGCAAAGACGCAAAGAAGGGCGTAAACTCTTCGCGTCTTCGCGCCTTCGCGAGAAATATTCACGCAACGCCGCAAAGACGCAAAGAAGGGCGTAAATTCTTCGCGTCTTCGCGAGAAATAATCACGCAACGCCGCAAAGACGCAAAGGAGGAAGTAAATTCTTCGCGCCTTCGCGAGAAATATTCA
Organism: Saprospiraceae bacterium; assembly: GCA_044378705.1. Taxonomy (GTDB): domain Bacteria; phylum Bacteroidota; class Bacteroidia; order Chitinophagales; family Saprospiraceae; genus M3007. The sequence goes on along the minus strand of JBIPOY010000181.1, from coordinate 6,096 downwards.
CGCAACACCGCGAAGACAAAAAGGAGGGCGTAAATTCTTTGCGTCTTCGCGAGAAATACTCACGCAACGCCGCGAGGGATTACTCTTTTCGTAAAAGCGTGACAGGCTCAAAATGGGCTGTAAAATGGCGCAAAAATGGCGGTTCATGCACAATCCTAAGTCCATGTACTTGTTCTCTTGTCTCTATGAGGCCTTCAAAAGTTTCTGCTACGTAATCAATATGGCTTTGGGTGTACACACGCCTAGGAATAGCCAGCCGCACGAGTTCCATGGCGGCAGGAATAAGCTTTCCATTTGCGTCATATTTACCAAACATTACAGAGCCAATTTCGCAGCATCGTATGCCGCCCACCTTGTAAAGACCACACACCAACGCTTGGCCGGGATACTCATGGGGAGGAATTTGAGGATAAAAAGCCTTGGCATCAATGTAAACGGCATGCCCTCCCGAAGGCAACATAATGGGTACGCCCATTTTATGGAGTTTGTCGGCAAGGTATTGAGTACTTTTAATTCTATAATGCAAGTAATCAGCATCAAATATTTCCTCCAATCCGATAGCAATGGCTTCCATATCGCGGCCCGAAAGACCCCCATACGTTGAATAACCTTCCGTGATGATGAGCACCGTGCGGCATTGAACGGCCAATTCGAGGTCGTTGAGGGCAAGAAAGCCACCCATATTGGCAAAAGCATCCTTTTTGGCACTAAAAACACACCCATCTGCGAGCGAATACATTTCTTGAGCGATTTCTCGGTAGGTCTTATCTTCAAACCCAGCCTCTCGATGCTTGATAAAATACGCATTTTCGGCAATTCTACACGAGTCGAGCACAAATCGTATATTATTTTTTTTGCATATACTATGTACATCACGGGCATTGGCCATACTCACGGGTTGCCCGCCCCCGCTGTTGTTGGTAACGGTGAGAATAACTGCTGCCACATTTTCGGCACCGTGTTTTTCAATCAAGGCAAGGAGGCGTTTCGTATCGATATTGCCTTTGAAAGGATGCGGAATTTCGGGGTATTTACCCTCCGGGCAAGGACAGTCAATGGCGATTGCGCCTGAATATTCAATATTTGCCCGGGTGGTATCGAAGTGGGTATTGCTGATGAATACCTTCCCTACCCCACCAATTTTGGTGTATAGGAGGTGTTCGGCAGCACGGCCTTGGTGGGTTGGCAGAATATAGGGATACCCGGTGAGGTCTTGGATAGCAGACTCCATACGTTGCCAAGAAGACGCCCCTGCATAACTTTCATCTCCGCGCATGATGCCGGCCCATTGTTCCGAACTCATGGCAGAAGTACCACTGTCTGTGAGTAAATCGACGACGACCTGATTACTTTTCAGCAGAAAAGGGTTGTAGTGCGCTTTTAAGAGATAATCTTTACGTTCAGCCTCCGTTGTCATACGAATCCGTTCGACTGCTTTTATACGAAATGGCTCTATAATCGTTTTAAAAGTCATGCTATCATTTGAGTAGACTGTGATTAAAGTAATTTTGATGATTTGATTGATGGCAAACAAATGATTTACCACACGTCATTCACAACCACTTTGTATTGACAATAACTAGTTTTTTTTTATCAAACAGCCTCCGCTATTCTCTGTTGTTTGTCAGCAAAAGCAGCGGCAGCGGCTCGAACCCAAGCGCCCTCCTCGTGTACCCTTTTATGGTGTTCCATGCGTTCACGGTTACAGGGGCCTTCACCATTGACCACTCGATGAAATTCTTCCCAATTGATTTCCCCGGTATCATAATGACCTGTTGTTTCATTCCAAGACAACGCAGCATCTGGGATGGAAAGGCCAAGAAAATCAGCTTGTGGCACTGTTTTATCAATAAATCGTTGACGCAACGCATCGTTTCCAGCCCGTTTTATTTTCCACATCATTCCCTTGGTGGTACGGAACGACTGGTTGTCATGCGGGCCAAACATCATCAGCGCAGGCCACCACCAACGGTTGAGCGCATCTTGCGCCATATCTTTTTGGTCGGGCGTACCGTTGGCCATCTTCAACATAATTTCATATCCCTGTCGTTGGTGAAAACTTTCCTCGTTACAAATACGCAACATGGCCCGAGCGTATGGGCCGAACGACGTTCTGCGGAGTGACAGTTGGTTGGTAACTGCGGCGCCATCCACGAGCCATCCAATGGCACCGATATCAGCCCAATGGAGCGTGGGGTAATTGAAGACACTGGAATATTTGGCCTTGCCTGCGTGTAGCTGTTGAATCATCTCATCGCGACTTATCCCGAGGGTTTCGGCAGCACTGTAGAGATACAGTCCATGACCACCTTCGTCCTGAATTTTCGCGAGCAGTATTTTTTTGGCTCGAAGCGTTGGAGCACGGGTGATCCAATTGCCTTCCGGCTGCATTCCAATTACTTCAGAATGAGCGTGTTGACTGATTTGACGAATGTTGTGGCTTCTATACTCCTCGGGCATCCAATCTTTGGGTTCAATTTTTTCTTCAGCATCAATATACTGTTGAAACGCGTGTAGTTTTTCTTGTATATCCATTCGGGTCAGTATTGAAAAGGCATTCAGATTTTGGTCGCACTTTTTTTCGTATTATTGGCATACAGTTGGGAAAACAAGAATAGAAAACCTGCCAGCAATAGGGGCAATGAAAACATCATAAACAAAGACACTGATCGGTGGGTACCAAAATGAATGGTAAAAACCAAACCCCAGACGATGAAGAGCAAACCGCCTAACAGGCGATGCCTCCAGGCAGCCAATAGCAAAATGAGGGTGACCGCAGTTGGCACCAAGTGTTTGATAAAATCGCCCAATTCCTGCCACGCCGTTCTTCCTGTACCAAAAGCATCCGCGGCGAAAAGAGAAATAAATATGGCGTAAACCACCACCAACAAACGGGGGAACCAAGCCAGAAAAAACTTCATAAAGCGTTTAAATTGATGGTGACAGATATGAATAATACCCTCGAATACTTAGAGGCACAGCAATAAAGGACATTACAGTGTCCCTCTTCGGCGTTGTTCGTCTTCAATGGATTCAAACAGCGCTTTGAAATTGCCTTTTCCGAAAGATTTTGCCCCTTTTCGCTGAATTATTTCAAAAAACATCGTTGGACGATCCTCTACCGGTCGGGTAAATACCTGAAGCAAGTATCCTTCTTCGTCGCGATCAACCATGATACCGAGTTCTTTTAACAGCGTCAAGTCCTCATCAATGATACCCACACGGGCAGCCACCGTATCATAGTAAGTACCCGGAACATGTAGAAACTCGACACCTCGATTGCGCATTTCACGCACTGTAAACACTATATCATCGGTAGCCACGGCAATATGTTGGCATCCTGCGCCTTCATAAAACTCAATAAATTCTTCAATTTGCGACTTACTTTTACCCTCTGCGGGTTCATTGATGGGAAATTTGATGCGCCCGTTACCGTTGGTCATCACCTTGGACATCAGTGCAGAGTACTCAGTGGAAATGTCTTTGTCGTCGAAAGAAATCAGGTTGGCAAAGCCCATGACCTCGTGGTAAAACTTAGCCCAGACATTCATTTGATTCCAGCCCACGTTGCCCACCATGTGGTCTATGTATTGCAGGCCCGTGGCAGCAGGATTATAGTGGGATTTACACGGCTCGTAACCCGGTAAAAACACCCCTTGATAATTTTTTCGTTCTACGAATATATGTACTGTTTCGCCGTAGGTATGTATTCCTGATCGCACAACTTCGCCGAAAGCATCGCGCTCGACCGTAGGCTCGAGGTAGGGTGTGGCGCCCCTTTGCACCGTTTCATGGTACGAAGCTCGGGCATCCTCTACCCACAACGCGATGACTTTTACGCCATCGCCATGGTGCTTGATATGTTCTGCCAAAGGAGAATGGGATGTCAGGGGTGTGGTGAGTACCAACCTGATTTTCCCTTGTGCCAGCACATAAGACGTACGGTCACGAACCCCGGTTTCCAGGCCGGCATACGCCAATGATTGGAAGCCAAAAGCAGTTTTATAGTAATGGGCTGCTTGTTTGGCATTTCCGACGTAGAGTTCCACATAATCTGTACCGAGAAGGGGCAAGAAGTCTTTTGCTTCCGGGAATATCTTTTGGAGCCCGTAATTATAATTTTCGATGTTGGTGAGTATTTGCATAGCGAAATGATTGCGGAAAAAATGATTTTCAGGGATTAGGTCATTGGGGGTCAGGTCATTGGGGATTTAAAATGGTTTATTCCATCCACGATTTAAAATAATCTTCCACTTCTAGACGCAAAGCATCCTGAGTGATTTTGACGGGTTTAAAAGGGTCAATCATGACGGCCAATTCTTCGGTAGCCGTTTTGCCGATGCTTCTTTCGATGGCGCCTGGGTGCGGGCCGTGTGGAATACCTCCGGGATGGAGGGTCAATTGCCCTTTTTTGATGTTATTTCTTGACATGAAATCGCCATCTACGTAGTAGAGTATTTCATCCGAGTCAATATTACTATGGTGGTAGGGAGCGGGAATAGCTTTTGGGTGATAGTCATAGAGCCTTGGGACGAAGGAACAGACGACAAATCCGGCGGCTTCAAATTGTTGGTGAATGGGTGGTGGCAAGTGCACCCGTCCGGTAATAGGTTCAAAATCAAAAATAGAAATCGCCCAAGGGTAATGGTTTCCATCCCACCCGACGGCATCAAAGGGATGAGTGGCGTACACGTATGGGTAAATCAGGCCCTGTTTTTTTATTTTCACGAGAAATTCGCCGTGCTCGTCGTGGGTTTCAAGGTTTTGAGGCAATTTAAAATCTCGTTCGCAGAAAGGCGCGTGTTCCAGCATTTGTCCTGATTGGTTGCAGTACCGGGCAGGAACGCCGATTGGGCCAAACGATTCAACAAAGAGCAGCCTATTTTGGGTACTCAGGAAGTGTATTTTGTAGATGGTACCACGGGGAATAACAATATAATCACCGTATTCGAAGGGTATTTGCCCGTACATGGTTTCGATCCAACCATGCCCTTTGTGAACGAAAATCATTTCGTCGGCGTCGGCATTTTTAAAGAAATAATCGCGGGTACTTTCATGGGGTGCTGCCAAGCCAATATGCAAATCACTGTTGACAAACAGCGTTTTACGGCTCTCCAGATAATCATTTGCATAGGGCAGCGAAAAGCCCGTAAAACTGAGTGCCGACAAGTTTTTGTCAATGGCAATCTGCGGTTCTACAGAATAGGGTGTCCCTTTATCTTTGACAATGGTCGGTGGGTACAAGTGGTAAACCAAAGAAGAAACCCCAGAGAACCCCTGCGTACCCACCAATTCTTCTTGGTAGAGACGGCCGGCATGGTTTCGGAACTGTGTATGGCGTTTGCGCGGAATTTTGCCGGCATGTTGATAGATGGGCATACGGAAAGGACATTGTTTCCAGGCGAAGGTCGGTTGTCCTTTTCTGCCACGCGTATGACCGTTGTCAGCGGCATTACTGACTCCTATCAAGCACTAAAGCCCAAACAGTATTGAAAAGATGGGAAATTTTTGTAATCATTTTTAAGTCAATCAATTGCACTCCTCCAACTCCTCCATTCAGGCCAATCACCCCATAGGTCAATTGGGTAAATTTTTCAATTTTTCGATTGAAATTACGAGTACGACGCCCTCCGTTATTTCGATCAGGCCTTCATTTTTAAAATCTGTAAGGGTACGGATGAGCGTTTCTTTGGCTGTACCGGCGAGGGCTGCCATATCTTCGCGGAGGAGATGTATGGAGGGTCCGCTTTGGACCGCAAGCTTGACGAGTGCCGAGGCAACCCGTTTTCGCACAGAATTATAGGCCAGTTCGATGAGTTGTTGTTCGCGATCAGCGATGTGGTTGGCGAGCATTTTGATAAATCGCACGTTTACATCGCGGTTACCAAAAACGAGGGCTGAAAAGTCCTGTTTGGGCACCAATTTAATGGAGCAGTCTTCGAGGGCTGCGGCACTTTCCGGGTAAGCATCTTCCTTGAACAAAGCGAGGAAACCAAGGAAGTCGCCGGTTTGTGCCACTTTAACGATCAGTTCGCGGCCATCATCACTGGTTTTAAACACCTTTACTTTTCCTTTTTCAACGAAATAGAGCCAACG
>JBIPOY010000180.1:0-6431 GCA_044378705.1 Saprospiraceae bacterium | reverse complement strand
GGGCTTCTGAATTATAGTAATCGGCGTTGTCGCAACTTATCCCGCCGATATTTACCCGTTGATACTCTTTGTTCCAATGATTGATGGGCAACAGGATAAAACGCTCCTTGATACCCCAACTGTCGGGTAGGGTATTGATCAATGAGTTGTCGAGCATGTACCATTCTTCTGCATCATTTTGTTGTTTTTTTCCGATGACAGAAAAAATAGTAGCACCGCTTTCACCCACCGTATATTTTCCAAATTCAGAGTAAATATCGGGTTCTGGCACCCCTTCACTGTCGCAGTATTCTTTGATGAGGCGTATTATTTCGCTCACCATGTAGGCGTAGTCAAATTCAAAACCCAACGAATTTCTAATGGGCATACCGCCACCGATATTGAGGCACGTGAGGGTGGGGCAGAGCTTCCGAAGTTGGCAGTAGGTCTTGATGCCTCTTTTAAGTTCGCTCCAGTAATAGATCGTATCTTTTATGCCCACATCGACAAAAAAGTGGAGCATTTTCAACTCAAATTTTGGATTATTGGCAATTCTGTCTGTGTAAAACGCAATCAGTTCACTTTGCCGAATACCGAGCCTTGAGGTGTAGAATTCAAAATTAGGTTCTTCCTCCGTTGCCATACGCAAGCCAATCTTGCAAGCATCTTTGTGTACCAATGATTCATACTGAGACAGTTCGTCCTCATTGTCACAAACGGGAATAACGTTGGTAAAACCTTCATTAATCAGATTGGCAATCCTTTCGACGTACTGTCTAGGTTTGTAGCCATTGTTGATGATGATGGTACCTTTGTTGATTTTGCCCTGCTTGTATAATTTCCAAATCAGGTCAATGTCAAAGGATGAAGAGGTTTCCAATTGTGTGCCATTTTCCAATACTTCATTCAGAATGAAAGCAAAGTGCGAACTTTTGGTACAGTAACAATAGACGTATTTTCCGTTGTAATCGTATCGCTGAATGGCATCTCTGAAAAGTTTTCGTGCCAACTGAATTTTTTCACCAATTTTGGGCAAATACGTCAGCTTTAATGGCGTCCCGTACCGCTGGATAAGATCGTGTAAATCTATATCATTGAAAAACAGTCGGTTTGATTTCAGGCTAAAGCCATCTTGCGGAAAATCAAAGGTTTGTGCAACCAGGTCGTAATATGAATTCTTCATGGAGTTTTATCTGGAAAAACAGTTGCAAATGTACGCCGATGAATTTATAAAATAAGAAGAGTTTTGTAATGTCTATTTAACATAATATAAATTATAGAATAATTATAACCGCTTTTTTGGGGATCCCCAAGGACAAAAGATTGTTCACCGACCCATCCACCGGCCAAATCCCTTCCACATGTCGTTGAAGGAGTCATAATCCTTCTGAAAACTGATCCCTAGGCCATACCGATCCCTGCGCTGACCGGAAATATCCGGCTCTGTCCGCTGATATACCTTCAGTCGCCACTGGTTGTTCTCTGTCAACCGAATCTCAATACTTACATCTTCTCCCAACAACCCATTTGAAATGGGCAAATTCGTTCGTCCTCCCAAGCCAAATTGAGAACCTACCTGTACGGTAATCCGGTCGTTGATGAAGCCACTTTTCAACCTAACTTGCAACTCACGACCTCCGGCAGCCAGCGATTGTGACGGGTCTGACAGTACATTCTGATAGTCACTGTACACAATGTCCAGGTCTATACTGGAAACATCATTCTTAAACCACTCCGCCGCGAGCCCGGCAAGGTAGTTGGAGAATTGATTGCTGATCATTTGAGTAAACGTATTAAATGCAGACGCTACATAATTGGATGACTGAACAAATTCAGTGGTCGTAGGCAAAAAAGATCCGATTACGATCAACCCGAAAATCTGACGAGAAAGCTCACTCTGGTCCTGTCGAATCAGCCTTAACTTATTGTCTGTCAGACTTTTAAGTTGAGTCGTGATATTGGGAAATTCAAGTCCGAATGAAATATCAGGCTTCAGCAGGTCGCCATTGATGTGCATGGTTACCACTACCCTAGTGGCTTTGGAAGCCTCCTCTTTTACGTTGGTCAACAGTTCAACCTCATCTCGAATGAAGTTGTACACGGCGGTATTTTGGTCATACTTCGCATCCAGATTCAATTGTGCGCCGTACGGATCTCCAAACCAGTTGATGGTACCGCCGGATACCAAGGTAAAAGGTTTGTTTACAAAATTAAGCAACGTAAACAGATACTCTCCACGAAGTACCCGGTAACCGCCATACATTTTAAATTCGCCCTCCCGATTGATGCTCAATTTTATATCGCCCTCTCCCCTACTCTTTATGATGTCTCCGGCTTGCTCATCAAAGATCAACTGTACCTCTGCGTCGTCTGTTACGGTTAGGTTCATTTCAAAATTCAAGCCTTTTAGGTCTGTAAAAGTGAATGCTTTACTTTTGAGGGGGTCTTTTTTTTCTACTGTTTTGTTGGTGAATTTGATAAAACTTACCTCTTTGGCATCGGACGTTGATGACAATGGGATGTACAATCGGGTATCTTTTCCGGTTGTGGCATCAATCAACATATTGGTACGTGCAAAAGAGCCTGTAATCAACAGTTTAAAATAACCAATGCCCTGCCCGTAATACAACTCATTGTCCTCCGCAGAGGTATTTAGAATCATAAAGGAGCGGTCCAAAGATTCTATGGTACAATTGACCCGCCATTTTTGGAAATAATCATGTTCGAGATTACCCTGAACAATGGCCATGTGTTGCTGGCTTGCATCCCAAATGGTATCTTGGGTAACTTCTATTTTATTTTTTGTGATGGTTATATCCTGTTTTTTGAGGTAAAACATGGATTTTAAATAATCGATTTGAAATTGTCCTTCTGTGATGTGCACATTACCGGAGGCCCCTACCCCCTCTGGGGTGCCGGTGAGTAACAAGTCGGCATCGAGAGATCCCGCTGTTTTGGAAATATCGGGTATGAAAGTTTCTACAATTTCAAAGGGGAGGTCATGAATGGTGGCGGCAGCAAACAATTCGCCCGCGTTTAATTCTGCCTTTAGCACCTCAGAATAGAATGGTTCACTTGAATTGGGTAGCCAGGCACCGGCCAGTCTCAGGCGTTGAACGCCTTCATGCTGTAAAAATAGTTTGTAAAAGAGTGGAGACGACAGGTTTTCTATTTCAACATTTCCGGACAGCGCGCCATAAGGGCTTGCATTGAGAAATAAGGTGTCGGTCAAAAGACTCACTTCAATGCCTTGCATTTGGAAGATATCCTGAATGGATACGTCAAAATCGTAAATTTTGCCATCAATGACCAAACTTTCAGGGTCAAGCAAGTGATTCAGCTCATGCAGGTTAAAATTGGTCAGCGAAAAATTAAGACCTCGGCCTTTGTTGTCGTCTTCTAAGGAAATACGTTGATTGCCATTGAAAAATTCAAAATCCTTCGTTTCAATAAAGTTGGTGCCAAATCGAATGTAGTTGTCGTCGGCAATCAGCCATTCTTGGCTGAACATACTTATTTTTGAGGTATTAAAACGCACTTGCCAAAGGGAATCAATGGTGGAAAGGGTTCCCTTTAGAAATAGGTTTTCAAGGTAGAGACTATTTTCTTCGGATGCTTCAAGGGTGAAAAATAGTTCGTCACTGAATACCTGACCGGACAATGAAATGGGCGGCAGGTGTTGTTGGGAGGACAACAGCGTGCCGGGCAATCGCAAACTGTACCAGGCACTGTCTTGCAAACTATTCCATCGAAAACTCGGATCTTGAAAAGTTATGCCTGCAAATTTTATGGCAGGAGCTTCCAACAGAACGTCAGATGACCCGAGTTTGGCGTTTACCCGAACAGATAAATTTAGATTTCGAATGGTATCGAGTTGTTCGGACAGCAGTTTGGTAAAGTTTTTCGAGTCGCGTATTTGAAGCTGCACCTCATAATTGTCGTTGAGCGTGCTGTTGTTTCGGATTTCTTCCTTGATGCCAAGTCGTGTGGCAAATGCCGGGTAGTACTGCTGCATCAATGCTGCCAAGTGGTTTGGCAAGTTGTTGAGGCTGAAATTGCCGGTGATGGTGCATTTGGCAATATCTGAATTGAAACCTAAGTACCTCGATCCGTCTGGACGGACACTGGAGACAAACCGCAGGGAGTCTATGCGATGCCACTCCTCTCGGTCTTGCAGCAGTTTAAAGTGGCGCAACGTAGCTGATCCGGTTAATTCATCCAATGATTTTCCCTGAAGGCTAAGATTCTCCACATCTCCTGCCAATACCAGATCATTGTCGGTCAGATTGAGTACGCCTAAGTCGAGCCGTCGCAGGTTTGCACTGAATTCAAATCGAGGGATTTCTTCTTTCAAGTTGATGGTCCCATCAAAAGTAAAATCCACATTGGGGTCTGCGCTGTTGAGCACGCCCTCGAATATTTTTTCACGGAAAGCGCCGTCGAGTGAAATATTTCGGTAGTTGTATCCCCTGTAGGAAAGGGTATCGATGGTACCTGTTATTTTCGCTTTAATGGTTGGCAGGGTGAGTCCGGTGGAGTTTTCGGCGATTTTAATCCTGAAAGTGGATCGCCCAAACTTATTATCACCGGTCCAGGCTGCCAGATCAAAACGATCCATTGCTAATCCTCCACTGTAAATGGCTTTTTCCTTACCAGCCTTTAAATTGAGCTGCATGTCTGCGCGCCCCGACCCTAAATCAGAGATAATATCTCCGTACAAAACGTGGTCAATGCCGTCAAAAATTTGGTAGTCGCCCTTAAAGGTTATACTACCTAGTTTTCGAAACTGATCGGGCGGTTTAAATCCGGGAATAATACGTCCGATGGTGTTGATATCTGTTCGAAGTTCCTTGAATTCAAAATTGAGTGTTTGAGTTCCGGAGCTATTGAGTCCGTTGCCACGGAAATTACCTGCGATGTAGGTTGTATTGCCCAGTCCGAGGGCAACGTTATCGGCGCGCAAGCGATCCACTTTGCCGTGGACAAATGCCTGAATACTCATTATTTCAGCGGCATTTGTTTTAAAAAAATCGTTTTCAGCGATGTGTTTATCGAAATAGGTGAGGTCGCCCAGTTGGAGGCGTGAACCTTGCGCCAATCGAATATCCATGGCAACACTGTCTTCAAAACTGCGAAAATCTCGATACCCTGAGTATTTAAATTGGATGGTATCGCCCAATGTTGTGTTGGTTGTTTGGATTTTTGCATGGATAAGGCTTGCCAGCGAATCGGTCAGGGACAATTGGCCAACGGCGGCATGTACCAGAAAGAAGCCACAATCTTCTTGGGCTGTCAGGTGTTTGATGGAACCGGTTAAAGCAAATTTATTGCTGTTGAATGCATCGTTAAAGGTAAAATGCTCCCCTTGGAGGACGATGTTTCGAACGTTTAAATGTTCGTAGTCCATCACATTCAGCAAGGTTGATCGGGTGGGAGATGCGTCGTATTTATCCATCTCGAAATGGCCATTGGTGACCAAAAGATCTCCAATGGTAAAGACCATGGGCGGGCTGGGGGCCTTGTTGATGGTATTGGCTATAAGCGTTGCGGGCATGGGAGCTACGAGGGTGGCTGCTCGTTCCGACTCTTCGAGATCAACAGTCAGTCCATCGAGGTGCACAGCGCCGATGTCCACCAAGTTGTTGTCAGGATCGATGGCATTGATTCTGATTTGGCCATAAGGAATGGTAAAAACGTTTTTCTCCCGGTCTATGACGTTTGGATTTCGTTTGTTGGTACTTTCCACATCCCGTAATATCACCAAATCACGTAAGAGCAGATTTTGTATCCGCAACAAGATACTGCCGGATGGTTGTTTTTTGGGATTATTACCCGACAATTTGGAAAGAAACGCACTGAGCGTATTTCTGGTGTCGCCCTCCGATTTACGGATATTAATACGGGCTGTTGAGATACTAATGTCACTAAAAACGACTTCTTTGCCCAGAAATGCAAAAAAATTAGATTTTAAACCGGCGCTTACCTTACCGGCATAAAAAAGGGTGTCTCCTTTTACGTCTTCAACGTAGAGGCCTTCCAATACCAAATTATCAAAAAATTCAAGGTCAACCCGTTGTATTCCGACGGTCGTTTCCCATTCTTTGGAAAGATACGTGGTCACTTTAGCCACCAGCCAATTTTGCACGGCGGGCATTTGAAGCAAAAAGTATAGGGAAACAACTACCAATATCACGCCAAACAAAGTATTTTCTACTTTTCGCCACACCAACTTAAACAATCTCCAGAATTGAGACGCTGAAAAACGTTGACCCACGTTGAGTTGTTCCTGGTTTTTTGACATGATAGGGTTTCATTGGGATTACGACACAAGGTAACGAAGAAAAAGGGGCAAATGTTGTTGACCATCCATTTCGTGCAATAGAAGGCCAACAACCAAATTTATTGTCCAGTATGGGAAATTATGGTTTTACAGCCTCATGTTTTTCAAGGGC
>JBIPOY010000179.1:0-6436 GCA_044378705.1 Saprospiraceae bacterium | reverse complement strand
ATGTATTTGGGCGCCTTCAGCGCTATCCGGAGGTGGACCTGGCAGCATTGGCGTCAGCCCGGCCACAGGTCATCCTCTTGTCTTCAGAGCCCTATCCATTTGCAGAAAAGCACGTGCAGGAACTCGCTGAAGCTTGTCCGGAAGCCAAAATTCTCTTGGTGGATGGTGAAATATTTTCTTGGTACGGCAGCAGGTTGCTGTTTGCACCGGCGTATTTTCAGCATCTATCCTCATTGTTGCCGTAACACGAGGGAGCAATATTGTTGCCATGTATCACAACAGCATTTGTTTTACCTTTGCGTCAGGCAACCAAATGAACCAATTTGAGTTCATAGTATGGTATGTTTATGGTTGTTCATTCCCGATGGAATGTCTCAACGCATGGCTAACACACAAAAATACCCACGTATGAAACACCTTTTACTCATTTTATTGGTCAGTACCTTGGTGATGCCCGTGCTTTCGGCGCAAAATACCGTAGAACACCGACCGGGTGAAATGATCGTACAGCTGATCAACGGAGCCACACCGGTGGATTATTTGGCAAAACTGAACCGCCTGACCGGCGGTGGCGCCGGATTATTCCTAAAGCGTGCAATCATTGCTGATTGGAATATTTATCTCATCGGATTTGACCCTAATTTTTCTAACCCCACAAAGTTGCTCAATGAATCCTTCGGCCTCTCCGAAGTTCAATTTGCCCAGTGGAACAATATTGTTGAAGAGCGAAGCCTGACCCCGAATGATCCCGACTGGCTCCAGCAATCGGACATGAGTCTCATCAACGCCCCCGATGCGTGGTCTACCTCCACGGGCGGCGTTACGTTCAATGGCGATACCATTGTGGTGGCGGTACTTGAAAAAGGAGCTTTGCTTACCCACCCCGATTTGGCGCCCAACCGGTGGTGGAACCGGCACGAAATACCCAACGATGGCATTGACAACGATGGCAACGGCTACACCGATGATTTTGGTGGCTGGAACCCCTCCACCGGAATGGATGATACAGGCAGCAACGGCTGGCATGGCACGGGTGTGTATGGTATCATCGGCGCAGCCGGAAACAATAACCTTGGCGTGACCGGTATCAACTGGCAGGTAAAAATGATGAATGTCTCCGGCGTGGAAGACGATGTGAATATTTTAGATGCCTACTACTATGTGTACACCATGCGCAAGTTGTACAACGATACCAAAGGCGCAAAAGGCGCGTTTGTGGTGGCCACAAACGCCTCTTTTGGCTACGACAACCAATTTCCAAATGCCACCAATAATTTTACCACCTGGTGTTCTTTGTACGACTCATTGGGTAGGGTAGGGGTGCTCAACGTAGGCGCAACCACCAACCAAAACACCAATGTGGATTTGTATGGTGATATGCCGACGTCCTGTCCAAGCGAATATCTAATATCCGTAACAGAAATTAACACGTTGGGTACCCATCTTCCGAGTGGTTATGGGAAAGTCTCTATTGACTTGGGAGCTCCCGGCACAGGCACGTACACCACCATCAACGTCGGCAATGATGTTCCGGGTTACAGTTATCAACTGGGCGGCACGTCGGCCGCTACCCCCCACGTGACCGGTACAGTGGCTTTGCTGTATAGCCTTGGTTGCGAGGGCTTTACCAGCGATGCCTTCACCGACCCCTCCGCCTGTGCCCGCCGGGTCAGGGATGCCATATTGGACAATACCCAACCCAATCCAACCTTGGACAGCATCACCGTTACCGGGGGGCACCTTGATCTGAAAAGAGCCATTGAAGGCGTCACGAATGTTTGCCAAGGAGCGGTGGGCAGGTTGGCTATCTTACAACTTCGTTCCTTGGTGGAAGGGCAAGAGGTCCGGTTGTTCTATCAGACGCCGATCTTTCTACCGTACCAGTTTCGGGTTGTAAATATGTTGGGCCAAGAAATTTATGAAGAAACTTTATACCCCAAACAATTCAACGAAAACTACGTAAAATATGATTTTTCGAACCTTCCAAGAGGTGTTTATGTGCTTTCCATCAGTCGGGGAAATGCCATTGTTTCTGTAAAGTTTCCAAAAATATGAAACAAGGTTTGGATTTATAAATAAAGCAGTGCTATCTTTGCCGCCCGAAAAACAAGTGTAATATTTGGCTCCGTGGCTTAATGGATAGAGCACCTGACTACGGATCAGGAGGTTAGAGGTTCGAGTCCTCTCGGAGTCACCACAGTAATGATGTGTTTGAGTTGGTGAATAGCCACTCATTTCTTGAAAATTTTTTCAAATAGAACACTCAAATTTAATTCAATGTCTAAAGTATGTGATTTAACTGGGAAACGGCCCGTCAGCGGCAACTACGTTTCTCACTCCAACCGCAAAACAAAACGCCGGTTTTACCCGAACCTCCACACAAAAAGGTTTTTCGTGCCTGAAACGGGCGAATGGATTACTTTGAAAGTGAGCTCTAGTGCCATCCGAACTATTTCCAAACTTGGTATTTTTCAGTACATCAAGAAATTGGAGAAAAAAGGTGATGTGATTTACTACGGCACCGCTCCTCAAGGCAGCTGATACTTCCGAAATAGTTTCGTTTTATCAGTCAATCAACAATTCTTCGTACGCTCAATTTCTTAAAAAATGGCAAAGAAAAGTAAGGGTAATCGCATTCAGGTTATTCTCGAATGCACCGAACATAAAACCAGTGGACTTCCCGGAACTTCGCGTTATATCACGCAGAAAAACCGCAAAAACACTCCTGACCGCATGGAACTGAAAAAGTACAACTCTATTATGAGAAGGTACACAGTACACCGCGAAATTAAATAAATCTAACCTCCTAAATTAATAGGCTATGGCTAAGAAAGTTTCCAAAAACGCCCGGGTAGCACAACGTGCTGCCAACGCAGGATCCGGCAAAGACCACGTCAAAGTGGTGAAAGCTGTTAAAGATCCGGTAACAGGAAAATATTCGTACAAACAAATGATCGTTCACAAAGATAAAGTGAAAGATTTCTTTGCTGATTCGAAGTAAATAATTCCAACCCCTTGCTTTTACGAGGGTTTTTTATACCGTAAACGGGGCCGAGCGCAATTGCTTTCGGCCCCGTTTTTGTCGTTTATTTTCACACGGCTATTGGGGTACTACGGCAATACATTTTAATTCTATCGCAATGGGCGTGGGTAAACTGTTTATGCCAACGGTGGTCCTGCAAGGGGCGTTTTCAGGAAAATAGGTTGCCCAAATACGGTTGAAGGTGTGAAAATCGCGTTCCATGTTGACAAGGAAAACGGTTACGTCCACCAAGTGTTCCCAATGGGCGCCACTTGCTTCCAGTACTTTACGCACGTTGTCAAACACCGCGTGTACCTGAGCGTCAAAATTGAACTCCGTGTAATTGCCGGAAGGTGCACGCGTCAGCCCCGGCACACTGTTGTCCACCGCATTTCTGGGGCCAATACCGGATAGAAAAAGCAAGTTCCCCACCTTTCGGGCATGGGGGTAAATACCCACTGGTTTGGGGGCGTTTGTGGCATCAATTTTTTCTGTAGTTGACATGGCTTCTTTTTTGTTACATGAGTCCAAAAATCTTGGCGTATTCAAGCATGACACCAGGATTGCTGATTTTTAGCTTGCCCGTCATCATGGCCATCATCGGATTGAGTTCCTTGGAAAGAAGTTTGGTCAGCACCTCTGCCGTGGTGGTTACTTTGCACTTGGCATCCCCGTTGAGCCCCTCCGACACCTCAATTTCCCCGTTGTCCACTTGAACGGTGAATGTGCCGGCATCGCCCATGTCAAAATGGAACAAAGTGCTGAGCCCTTCCACGACTTCAGGTTTCACTTTCGTGGGCAAAGAGAATAGAAAATCTTTTACGTCTATCATATTTTCCGTTGTTTGTACCGGCAAAGGTAAGGAGGAGGTTTGTTAATTTATCTCTAAGCGTTGCACAAGCATTAGGGGTGCGCAGCTACCCACACTTCCCCATCTTCAAAAAACTCTTTCTTCCAAATCGGCACCGTTTCTTTTAAAGTGTCAATGGCAAATCGGCAGGCATCAAATGCCGCAGATCGGTGCGCCGCCGAAACTGCGATGATTACCGCGATGTCTCCAGCCCTCAATATACCCGTGCGGTGGTGCAGGGCTATTGCATGGATGGGCCATTTTTCTGAAGCGTTGACGCCAATTTTATTCATTTCGGCCAAGGCCATGGGTTCGTAGGCCTCGAATTCCAGTAACGTCACCTTCCGTCCGGCAGTATTGTCACGAACCGTCCCTACAAACAGGTCTATGCCGCCACTACCGGGCCCTGAAACATGGTGTAGACAGGCCTGAACATTCAGGGGCGTTGTTGAAATTTGTACGATTACAGACATCTTGATCCGGTTATCCACCACTGACCGGTGGCAAAATGGCAATGGTATCCCCCGCTTTGATGGGGGTGTTTTCGTGTGAATATGTCTCGTTGATGGCCAGGTGACAAGCGGCCAACTGTCGGAGTTGTGGGAATAATTCGCCGAGATGCGCCAGCAGCAACCCGCTGTCGCTGCTCTCGGGAATATCCAAGTCAAAAGATCGGGCGCCACAAATTTCCCGGGCAATGCCGAATGCGAGAATTTTTATCTTCATAACAGGGGTGTTAAAGGTCGTTTCCATCCTTCCGTGGGCACATTATGTCAGTTTGAATCCCAATCCAGCAACAAAGATATGCTTCCAAAGCACTTCCAGTCCGGCAAAAAGCACCACGGCGGCCGTCCATTTTCGAACCATGGTTTCGCTGTATTGTGACAGACTAACCCGTACACCCAACTGACCGCCGGTGGCAACAGCCAAGGCTAGCCCTCCGATCAGGGGCCAGTTCAGCGCAGTTGATTGGCACAACAACTGCCCGGCGACCCCCATGAAAGAATTGGCCAAGATAAACAGACTTGCCATGGCGGCAATTTTTTTTGCATCCCCCCATTGTAGAAAATGTAAGATGGGGGATAAAAAAATGCCCCCGCCAATGCCCACCAACCCCGATACCCATCCGATAGAGGCGCCAAGGAGGCCGTCTCTGATGGGTTTGTGGGGCCTTGCTTGTAAGGGGTGTGGCGCTTGCTTTTTTGGTTGAAACCACAACACAACCGCGGAAAATACCAAGATAAATCCGAGTAGTCCAAAAAATAATCTTTCCTGTAAAGGGGCCATTGCCCCCAGCAATGCCATGGGTAGGCTGCAAAGGATCAATGGCCTACATTTTTGCCAATCCAGTTGTTTCCTTTTCATAAATACAACCGAATTGCCCAACACAACGACGATGTTGCAAAGCAGTGCTGTGACCCGTATTTCCGGAAAGGGTAGGGCTGCAATGGCCAGCATTGCCAGGTAACTTGAACCACCGCCAAAGCCAACAGAGGCGTACACAAATGCTACGACCATAAAGGCAGTCATCAATGCAATATAAAACATGATAAAGGGTGTAAATTAATGTAACCAATGAGAAGGGTGTGTCTGAGACAAAAAAGTGGCCTATTTTTGCCCAACAGTGCGCCACCTAAGTAGTAGCAAATATTAATTCATAAAGGTAGGGGATAAAGCCTATTGGTCGTCAAATTCAGTGTAATAGTCGTGTTGACGAACCCGTAATCATTGTGGTATTTTATTTTAGGGCTTGCTTCAACCTTCAAACAGATAAAGATAACGTATGGATATGCTTGAAACACCAACCTCCCCCCCCGCTCTCACGGTACCTGTGTGGCAAACTTCACTGCTATATGGCGCCTATTGAGGTGTAGCCATGATATTTTTTTCTTTGATCATGTATCTTGCTGATATTGATTTGATGTCCATCAGTGGCGTCATCATCCTTTACCTCGCCATCTTTGTCATTGGTTTTACAATGGCAGCACTCGCCATACAACATCAACGCGATCACATTGACAGTGGCCATATCAGCTTTGGAAAGGCGCTGTCTGTCGGGTTATTGGTAATTTTAGTGGGAATGTTGATTTCAGGAGGCTGGAATTACGTATTTAGCAATTTTATTGATCCAGGGTATATCACCCATTTGAAGGAGCAATTTGCGGCAAATTGGGGAGAAAAAATGCCCGAAGAGGCACTCCAACAGGCGTTAGACGGTTTTGATACTGCCGGAAGTTTACTGCAAACGCTTAAAAGTAGCTTAATAAGTGGCGTGTTTTTAGGTCTTATCATTGGTTCGATTACGGCTGCCGTCATGAAGCGTGAACCTAAGTCAGGTTTTTTGCGTTAATAGCGTGTTTAAATAACCACTTTATAAGTGGCGTGATTGTGCTATTTTTGCAAAAAAATGACAATATGTTGTCCAATACGGGTGTTCGATACGGTCTTTTAGGCGGAGTCGCGGTAGTTTTTTATTTGTTTTTATTGTACGCGGTAAATCCGGCCTATTTTTTACGGCCCGAGTTACAGTGGAGTAGCTTGATAATTTATGGGTTGTTTATGTG
>JBIPOY010000178.1:0-6457 GCA_044378705.1 Saprospiraceae bacterium | reverse complement strand
GTAGATAAATCCTTTGTCAAGGGTCAAACGTACCTTTCCGCCGCCAATTTCGTACCCCTTGAACGCAATATCAGGCCTTTTATGGCTGATGTGTGTTCCTTGTGGCGTTTCAACGGAACTATAATAAGTGGTTGAAAGGAGGTCGCTGGTGGTCAATGATAGGTTCCAAATATGATCCCCCAAAACAAGAGAGGTGTTTGCATCCGGCGTGGTACGGACAAAAGTTGCCAAGGGTTCCGCATCAATCCGGAAAACCTCATAGGAGGTAAAAACGCCTTGAAGCTCTGTTGATACATATGGTATTTTTTCACCGTTAAATACCTGAGCATCAATCTGATAAAATGAAAATATTAAGCAAAAAATCAATGTGAAAAAGCGAAAAAAACGGATAGGATTTGTCATGGACGAACCTTGTTTGTAAAGATGGAAGTAAGTGAAAAGTCCTTTGGTACAGAATATTACGCTGATAAATTTCTAGTTATTACGTTGAAAATTTCAGTAAAACATTGAAAGGGCAAAAATAGTTTATGTTAAAGATAATCATTCAAATTGTCAATAAAAATTGTTCAATGGTTTGGGGAAGTGACTTTCCTAAAGGCTTTCACTACTTTTGCACTTGAAATCAACCTTCGTTATAAAAGCACCACAATCATGAAACAAAAAACAACCATTGCAGGGATGATCATTGTTGGCCTGCTGTTCTTTTCACAAGTCTCCTTTGCCCAGCGTGTTTATAAAAAAGAAGCGGAAAAAAAGGAGTCGTTTGATGTAAAATCAAAGCTATGGTACGGAGGTGGTCTATTGTTGGGTTATAATTCCTTTTATGGAAGCAATGTTTTTTCATTCGGATTGAGCCCCATGGTGGGATACAAAATTACAAAGCTACTTTCTGCCGGGCCCCGTGTTGAAGTATCTTATGCATCCGTTAAAAGGAGTGGCTATAAAGCGGAAAGTTTTTTTGATGTTGACGCTGGCGCTTTTGTTCGGATGAAGGTTTTTCGCGGTTTATTCGTTCAAGGAGAACTCTCCAACAATTGGTATGATGAGCCGGATCAGTATGGAGCAACCATTAAAAGGCAGCGATTCAACCAACGTCTGGGGGCAGGATGGAATTTTGGCGACGGCGACGGAGGTTCTGAAATCGGTATTTTTTACAACTTTGCAGTGGCAAATGACATCACTTCTTCAGAAAACCCATTGGGTTATCGGTTCGGATTTACCTGGAATTTTTAAAGGGCTTATAAATTTTTGCGCATTCTATTTGCCACAGATTGTTTAATAAATCAAATATTTACAATGAAAAATATTTTTCTTCTCCTGTTCTGTATTGGAATTGGCCTGACCCATTCCTTTGGACAGGCAACCGGTAAGAACTACGAATTTCGCAACGGCCAATGGTTCAACGGTGATGACTTTACCACAGCTACATGGTACGTATCCAATGGGGTTTTTAGTAAAAAAGTACCTTCGAAAATTGATTCTGTCATTGACATGACCAATCGTTGGGCGGTTCCGCCATTTGGTGATGCCCATTGTTCAAGTATTGCCGAAAATCCCAACGCCGCCAACGTACTCACGCAGTACATGGGAGAAGGGGTTTTTTACCTCCAAATACTGGGAAATACCCAAGAAGGACGTACCACTACCGGTGCCTTGGTGAACAAACAGATGACGCCGGATGCCATCTATGCCAATGGCGCCATTACATGCTCTCTAGGATTTCCTTTCGTTGAATACGAAGGTCCGGCCAATGGTATCAAAAACCCCACACAATGGGGGCAGCGTTACGATCAAATCAAACTGACTCGAAAATCACTGGGGGATGGCTACTGGTTTGTGGACAATAAAACAGCCTTGGATGCCAACTGGGAAAAAATAAAGGCGCAAAAACCTTCCGTCATCAGTATTTATCTCTTGGATGCACTGCAAAATGGTGGAAAAGAAGGGAAAGGGCTCTCCGCTGAAACAGCTAAATTGGTGATAAAAAAAGCGCACAAGGCAGGCCTCCGTGTTTTTGCCCACATCGAAACGGCCGATGATCTTCGCCTAGGTTTCAAACTCGGGGTTGATGGTTTTGCCAACCTACCCATCAACAATTGGGACGGTACAGGCGATGCCTCTAAGTACGAGCTTACCGATGAAGATCTTCAAAAACTTGCCAAAAAGAAAACGCCGGTGGTAACGCTTTTCTCGCACAGCCAGTTGATGGCTGCTCAAGCAAGTGTCAAGGAAGCCAATGCCAAACTCTTGAAGCGGCTTTTTGACAACAATATAAACCTCGTCATCGGGTCAGACGACGGACAAAGGACCATCCGTGCAGAACTCAATTACTGGTTCTCCTTGGGTTCTATGGACAGTAAACAGGTACTGAAAATTCTTTGTGAAAACACGCCAAAAGCAATTTTTCCTAAACGTAAAATTGGTAAATTCGAAGACGGCTATGAGGCAAGCTTCTTGGTATTAAACGATAATCCGCTTCAGAACATACTAAAAACGAGGGTGGCGGCATTTAAGGTAAAACAAGGTTTCTTGCTAAAATAAACTGCAACGACTGACGCACAGTCTAAAAACGGAGATACAGCGCTTTTGCTTGGGGTCATTCTTACCACAAACAAGAGCGCTGTGTCATTTAAAACGTATCGCTCGAACAGGCGTAATGCTCGAAACTACCAGAGAAGGAATCAATAAAAATAGGAGGGTGATGGCCAGTGTTCCCATATTTATGCCTGCCATCGTAAGCCAATTTATTTTTACCGGCGCATACGAAAGGTAATAATCTGCCTCGTTGAGGCGAATGAAATGGTATTTATCTTGTAAAAAACAAAAGCAGAGTCCAATTAAATTCCCCCAAAACATACCCAATGTTGTGATCACCGCTGCATGGTAAATGAATATTTTACGAATACTGTTGTTGGGGGCGCCCAGTGCTTTTAGAATGCCTACCATGTTCGTGCGCTCAAGCACCAGCACCAAAAGCGCCGTAATCATGTTGATGATCGCAACGGCAAGCATCAGTGCCAAGATGACAACTTCGTTGTAATCTTGTAATTCCAGCCACTCAAAAATTGACGGAAATTTTTCGCGAATACTCACGGCCAGCAACTCAGGAGGTAATACTTCGTCGTAAATATACTGATTGTAGAGGTCGAGGTCGCGGAGGTCATCCAGCCATATTTCAAATCCGGCCACTTGGTCGCTGTTCCACCCCAATAAATTTTGAACATGCCGAAGATCACACAACGCGAATTTCCGGTCGTATTCCTCCAAACCTGTCTTGTAGATGCCGCAAACCTGAAAAACCCGCCGCAATTGATCACGTTCTTTTACAAAATGAACGACAAATTTGTCGCCAATACCCACCTGCAACCTGTCTGCTGTTTGTTTGCTGATGATGATGTCTTTGGAAACAACAGTATCTTCCAAGTTGATCCCCCGCCCTTCCAATAAATAGGGCGACAAATGGGTCCAATCGAAATCTTTGCCGACACCTTTGAGTAAAATTCCCTCCAAGGCTGTTTTGGTACGGATAATGCCGGGCTTATGGGCAAAAGCTTGAATGTGTCGAATGCCTCCATGTGTCTTTCCGGAAGAGGCGCCCATTTGATTCAACAAGGGCAATGGGATGGATTGAACGGTGTCTAGCGATGGGTAAAAGTCTTGGTTTAATGCAATGGGTTTGGGCTCAAAAGACAAGGAATAGGCGGTATCTGAAATGTGGATATGACCCCAAAACTCAAATATTTTTCTGCTTATCTCTGTTTTAAACCCCGCAATCAGTGCTGAAGCGGCAATCATGACGGCTACACTCAAAGCAACAGCCACCACCGCAATGCGAATGATCAGTCGGGAAAAGTTTTTACCTCCCGCAAAAGCGATGCGTCGGGCAATATAAAAGGACAGGTTTTTCATGCGTTTTATGACTATTTCAACCGATTATTCCCGTAAAAAAACCAATTCTAGGTGTCGGTCTAATGTTGCAATGGCCGATGGTTCTGAGGGCTCTTTGTCGTCCTGCCGGTACTTGACAACATACCCCACAGCCCCTAAAATAGCACTGCTGATGGCACCAAATGTGGGTGGAAAGGGCTCTCCACTGATGTTGGCAGACGTGCTCAGCAGCGGGCGTCCGAGTGTTTCAATCAGCTCTTTACAAAACTCGTCCTGTGTGATCCGTATTGCAACGGAACCATTCGGTGCTTTCACACTGTCAGGCAATCCAACAGAACGATCATAAATCACGGTAAGCGGGCGGAGGTGGAAAGAAAGCAACGTTTCAAGTCTGGGGTGTACTTTTACGTATTGCTGGAGCATCTCAATACTTGAAACCAACAGTACATAGCCTTTTTCCGGAGCTCTTTCTTTTATTTGGCTTATCTTGGCAATCGCCTCTTCATTTGTGGCGTCACAACCGATGCCCCAAATGGTATCGGTTGGATAACAGATAACACTGCCCTTTAGTAGCAGATCGGTTATTTCGAAAATGTCGTCTCGTAGCAGGAACATCTTTAAGAATAGGCTTTTTTTGAACGTTTGTACATGTACTTTTGTCGAAGCAAAAGTCTGATTTTTATCTCATGTTGAATAAATAACCAAGGATGCAATTCATAAAACCCCGATTTTTTTCCATAATAGCACTTTTTGTGCTGCTTTCAAGCCCAATAGCACTGTTGGCCAAACACATTATTGGCGGTGATGTTACGTATGAATACGTTGGTGATGCAGGCCCCAATTCGAAAAAGTGGCGCTTTACCATGAAAATATACCGCGATTGCAATGGTGGAGGGGCTCCATTTGACAATGATGCCTCTATCTCCATTTATCGGGGTACGTATTCAACAAACACGCTGTTTGATGATTTTAAT
This sequence comes from Saprospiraceae bacterium, assembly GCA_044378705.1. GTDB lineage: Bacteria > Bacteroidota > Bacteroidia > Chitinophagales > Saprospiraceae > M3007. Next base: position 1,595 of record JBIPOY010000178.1, on the reverse strand, counting down.
ATTAATTATTTGACGAAAACAAGGCTGATCCCGGACACGCCCCAGTGTGTTACCCAGATCCCGGACGTTTGTGTGGAAGAAGCAACATACGTTTTTGAAAGAACGCTTCCCGTTTCTGCAGTGGGGCAAAGTTATTTCATTGTTTATCAACGTTGTTGCAGAAACGAAAGTATTTCCAATATCGTGAACCCGGGCGGGGTGGGGGCTACGTACATGGTTGAATTGACACAGGAGGCACAATTGGCAAACAACAACAGCCCTGTTTTCAAAAACTTTCCGCCGATGGTTATTTGTAACAACTTTCCATTGGATTTTGATCACTCCGCCATTGATCCGGAAGGAGACCTCTTGCTGTATGAGTTTTGTGCGCCATTTGAAGGGGGAGGACCTATTGTGCAGGGCCCCGATTTGTTCAGTTGTTTTGGTGCCAAGCCTACCCCTTCCTGTCCGCCGCCGTTCGACAACGTTGCTTTTATTGTGCCCACCTACTCTCCGGGTGCCCCTATGGGCGGTAGTCCGCCTGTATCCATCGACCAACTATCGGGTCAATTAAACGGCACACCGAATTTGGTTGGCCAGTTTGTGGTTGGTGTATGCGTGAAAGAATTTCGGGGAGGCCAATTGTTGTCCACCATCAAGCGGGAATTTCAATTCAATGTGACCAATTGTACGCCCGATGTTTTTACCAAAATTGAAACAGATTCTTTTGCTTTTTATCAGGATAGATACCAAATTAAGTCCTGCGGCTCCAAAACCGTGTTCTTTGAAAATTTAAGTGGCAAGCAAGATTTTATTGACAGCTTCAGATGGGAGTTTGATATGCTGGGCAATGTGGTCACGGACGCTCAAAACTGGAGTCCGACCTTTACCTTTCCAGACACAGGGGCATACAAAGGTCTGCTTATTCTGAATCCCAATGGTGGAAATTGCAGTGATACGGCCTTGATAACGGTGAATATTTTTCCGACCGTCCGCGCTAATTTTAGCTACGATTACGATACTTGCGTGGCTGGCCCGGTCATGTTTACAGATCTTTCTACCAGTGAAGGGATCGTAACATCTTGGAAATGGAATTTTGGGATCCCCGGCGCACCGTCGTCTATGCAACAAAACCCTTCTTTTTTATACCCTGTCCCCGGAAATCATCCGGTAACCCTCTTTGTGGTGGATGAAAATGTTTGCTCAGACGCAGAAACAAAGGTGGTCAGTTGGTTTCCTGCGCCACCCCTTATCATCATCCGTCCGGACAGCTATCTTGGTTGTGCTCCTGCCGATATTTTCTTTGACAACCTTTCAACACCAATTGATGACACCTATAAAATTGAATGGACTTTTGGCGATGGGGGCACCTCCAGTGGTGTCATTAGTCCAACACATTTGTACACTGAAGAAGGAGTATATGATGTAGGTGTTGCCATTACGTCACCCATCGGATGTTACATCGAGCAGTCTTTCAACAACTTGATACGGGTAGAGCCCTCTCCGATAGCTGATTTTTCAGTTGATCCCTCGGACGGGCTTTCTACGTTCAATAATACAGTGCACATCACCGACCAATCCGTAGGAGCCGCCCATTGGAACTGGCTGATTGGTTC
>JBIPOY010000177.1:0-6480 GCA_044378705.1 Saprospiraceae bacterium | reverse complement strand
TTCCTGGGCGACGACTTTACCGTAAAATCGTCTTATGGCCACATTCGTGACCTTGAAAAAGGAAATGACTTGGGCGTTGACGTCAACAATGGCTATGTCCCCCATTATGTCATCCCTACTGATAAACTAAGAACGGTCAAAGATTTGAGAGAAAATGCCGCCCGAGTGGGGGAGGTTTGGCTCGCAACGGACGAAGACCGCGAGGGAGAGGCCATCAGTTGGCATTTGTGCGAGGTGCTCAACCTCGATCCTAGAACTACCAAACGGATTGTGTTCCACGAAATCACAAAACCTGCTATACAAAAAGCCGTACTAAGCCCTCGTACCGTCGATATGAATGTCGTAAACGCGCAGCAGGCCCGTAGGGTGCTGGATCGGCTCGTAGGCTGGGAATTGAGCGGCCTTTTATGGAAAAAAGTGAAAGGACAACTTTCAGCAGGACGGGTACAATCCGTAACAGTAAAACTCGTCGTTGAGCGTGAACGCGATATTCAGCACTTCAATATATCGCCTTACTTCAAAATCGTTGCACAGTTTTTTGCCAAAAATACGCAGGGCAAATCAGTAACGTTTAAAGCAGAAAGCCCCACCCGATTCGAGGATGAAGCGGGCGCTGAGGCTTTTTTGAAAAAATGTATCAACGCAAAATATTCCGTTAAAAACATAGACGTTCGACCAACTCGCCGAAAACCTGCCCCCCCCTTTACTACTTCTACCCTACAACAAGAAGCCAGCCGAAAAATTGGCTACTCCGTCAATAGAACCATGTCTATTGCCCAAAAATTGTACGAAGAAGGCCATATCACATACATGCGTACCGACTCCACCAATATGTCGGAATCCGCTATTCAGGCAATGGGCGCTGAAATTGTGAAACAATTCGGAGAAAAATACCACCACGAACGCAGATTCAAAACCAAAAATGAGTCGGCACAAGAAGCGCACGAAGCCATTCGACCCACTTATGTCGAACGTCAAAGTATCAGCGGCAATAGGGATGAACAACGCCTCTATGAACTTATTTGGAAACGTGCCATGGCTTCCCAAATGGCGGATGCCGAACTCGAAAAAACAACGGTAGATATCTCCATTAGCACACACCCCGATGCAAAATTGGTGGCCGAAGGGGAAGTCCTGAAATTTGATGGCTTCCTTAAACTTTACTTGGAAAGCACCGACGATGAAGAAGAGGAAACCCAAGGTATGTTGCCTCCTTTCATTCAAGGACAAGTGCTGGAAATGGATGACATGACCGCCACCGAACGGTTTACTCGCCCTCCGGCAAGGTTTACAGAAGCCGGATTGGTAAAAAAATTGGAAGAATTGGGCATTGGCCGACCCAGTACCTACGCCCCGACCATTTCCAAAATAATGGAAGCCAACCGTGGTTATGTCGTGAAAGAAAGCCGCGAGGGAGAAGAGCGTATTTTTCAAATTCTTACCCTCAAGGACAACCAACTGACCAAAAAAGTAGGAAAAGAAATTACCGGAACCACAAAACAAGTGCTTTACCCTTCTGATATGGGTATGATTGTCAGTGACTTCCTAGACGAACATTTCAAAAAAATAATGGATTATGGCTTTACAGCCAGCGTAGAACAAGAATTTGACCACATTGCAGAAGGAAAAACGGAGTGGTCTAGTATGATTGACGGCTTTTATAAGCCTTTCCACACCGATGTAGAAAAAACGCTGAAAGAAGCTGATCGTGCCAGTGGAGAACGAATTCTCGGTGTGGATCCTGCTTCCGGTAGAACTGTATTGGTTCGTATGAGCAGCCTCGGTCGTCCTGTAATTCAAATCGGAACCGGCGAAGAACTGATCGAAAAAGAAAAACCCCGTTATGCCAACCTCCGCCCCGGTCAAAGTCTTGAGTCACTCTCTCTGGCAGATGCCTTAAATAGTTTTCAACTCCCTCGGACCCTCGGCGAATACGAAGGTGAAGTACTAGAAGTTAATACCGGCCGTTACGGCCCGTATGTGAAATTTGGCAGTACTTTTATTTCTCTCCCCAAAGGAGAAGATCCTTTTGAAACCTCGTACGACAGAGCGGTCGAATTGGTCAAAGTAAGGCAGGAAGCTGACCGCCCATTGGGTCAATTTCAAGGCGTTGCTTTTACCAAAGGAAAAGGCAAATTTGGCCCTTTTGTAAAATGGGCTGACTTATACATCAATATTCCCGCACGGTACAGTTTTGATACCCTTACAACGCAGCAAGCCGTTGAATTGATTGAGGCTAAGTTGGAAAAAGAAGCCAACCGATTCATCCATCATTGGCCGGAAGATGGTATTTCGGTGGAAAATGGCCGGTGGGGACCATTTATTAAGTTTGGAAAAGCAGTCGTGAATCTCCCTCGAATGGATGGCGTGAAAATGACTCCCGATCAAGCGCTAACCCTCACACTACCCGATGTGAAAAAAATAATCGAGACAGAACTGCCCGGCGCTTTTGATGCAAAAAAGGCACCGGCAAAAAAAGGGGTAGCAAAAAAATCACCGCCTAAGAAAAAAAAATAAGTAACTGGTTAGCGTGGTCGCGTCTGAGACAAAAAAGTGGCCATTTTTTGCCAGACAGCGTGCCACCTAACCAGTTACAAAAATAAATAACACTACGAAGTTCCTGAAATCATAACAACTCAGGTGGGTACTTCCGTGGCCCACTTTGGTTAACAAAGTGGCCAAACTAACTCTATTCTCTGATGTGGGCTAGTTTGGCCGTCTGGTAAGTAGGTTGTTTCACAAACGCACGAATGTTGTTCATCGTTTCCCGAGGCCCAATATCAATGGCCATATTGATGAGCCAATCGGGCAAACTCCCACCCGGATCAGAATAAATTCGGTACTCCACATACAACCAACCCCCTTTACCCGGTGTTATTTCCCACGTGGTATTTGCATTTCGAATACGGGTTACACCGTTTTTTTTTGGTATAAAGTCAGGAACTGAAATACTCGTTGCGGTAACCTTGCCGGAGACAGGATCTTGCACCACATGGTTGCGCATCACGATATCACGATCATCGAGCGGCCAAGGGAAGTCAAGTTTTGAGTAATAAACGGACTCTGTACGCGATGTTTGGTACAGCAGCGCAGACTCCGCAACTTTATAGCCCCACTGAGGGTAATGCTCTACTTCCGAAAGTAATTTTATCAACCCGGAAACACTGGACTGAATAGACGTGACCAACTTCAACTCATACACGTCTGAAGTCTTTCGATAATAGACCTTAACGCCTTCTTTTTCGTTCTTGAGCGCCCATTCACCAGCGTTTTGTGCCTCAGCCATGCCAAAAAAACAAATCAAAAAGCTGACAATAATCGTGTATTTGGTCCTAAACATAGTAGTATATCTGGCGGATTGACGCAATGATAATCTTTCAAACGTTGAAGTATGAAAGATGTTTTTGAGGAAAGTAAGAATTGGGCACATCGACACAATAAAAATTATGCCCGACAAAATTAATTGCTTGAAATAAACCTTGCCATTACCTTTAAGGCTCCTATTACTCAACACAAGCAGCCATGCGCATTCTCTACCCGTGCTTAATTTTAATTCTATCTTTTTTGTACCAAGGCGTTCGCGCGCAGTGCCCCCCGGGTCAACGTGAGATTACCTTGGAAATAAACAGTGATGAGTATTGGTATGAGGTAAACTGGACCATCAAAAACAGCGAATCAGGGGCAATCTATGCAACCGGACAATTGCCCGACTCCGCCAGCCATACCTATACCTACTGTATACCGGATGAGGGATGCTCCTTGTTTCAGATAACGGATGAATATGGCGACGGAATGGCACCGGATGGCTATTATAAGTTGTTTCTCAATGGGGTATTGGTGCATAAAAATATTGGCGGCACCTATTTCACCGGAGAATCTATTAGTTTTGGATGCCCCCCCGGCACGACGTGTGAAAGTGCTATACCCATTGATACAGGTGCCTGGTCAACGCCAAACGGAAGCCAAATTTGGTTTCGATTTGTTCCGGCAGATACCGGTACCTACCAAATCAATACCTGCAACCCGCTCAATGCCTGTGGCTCAAAAATCTGGGTGTACAGTAAGTGTCAAGGTGTCGTCCTTTCCAATGACCCTACCGGGGCTGATTTTTATGCTGATGGAGGATGCTCCAATGGTGCCTTGGCTTCTCTCATTCTGGCTGGCGGTCAGGATTATTTTATAAGAATTAGGTATGAGCCAGCCAACTGTGATACCACTCCAATACATTTTACACTTTCATACTCCGGAGCTGTGGTTGGGTGTATGGACCCAACAGCCTGCAACTACGAACCGCTGGCAACCATCGGCAGTGACTGCATCTACCCGGGTGATCCGGCTTGTCCAAATGCTCCCGATTTGGTTACAAGAGAAGATGTCTTCCGTTCGTCGCTCAACCTCTCTACCATCAACAATCCTGACGCTTGCGCCGTAGAAGAAGGCTGTATCAGGGGGTTAGGAATACGTCATGTTCTCAATTTCACGACGTATATCGAGAATATCGGTGAGCAGGACTATCACATTGGAAGTACCCCCAGCGACATCTCTGAACCATCCACGCAATTTGTTTGGGATCCTTGCCACAACCACTGGCACTACCTCGGATATGCTGATTATATCTTGTTTGACGCCAACGGGCTTCTGATCCCGATCGGATCCAAAGCAGGATTTTGTGTGTTTGACTTGGTGTGCCCTCCCGGTGATGCAAAGTATAATTGTGTCAACATGGGTATTTCAGCCGGATGTGCAGACATCTACAACGCAAGTCTTCCCTGTCAATGGGTCGATATCACCGATATTCCGGCTGGCGATTACACGCTTGTCATGCGCGTAAACTGGGACAAAAGTCCTGATGGCGCCGGAAGAGTTGAAAGAAATTACAACAACAACTGGGCACAATCATGCTTTACCCTCTCCTACGACGGACAGAATCCGGAGGTTGTTTTTCACGATGAGCAATGCTTGCCATTCACAGATTGTGCCGGTGAAGTATTTGGCAATGCACAACCGGACTGCAACGGAGTTTGCAACGGAGTCGCCCTGCAGGGCGACTGGAATCAGGATACGATCAGAAATGAGGCAGATGCTTTGGGGTATCTTGCCGCCGCCAATGTCAATTCTGGTGATGCCAGCAACTGCTTGGATCTTGATGGAGATGGCACCATCAATGTGTACGACGCTGCGCTGCTACAGGAGTGTACCATTCACCAAAACAACCCTCAATATTGGATACAATCGTTTCCTTGCCAGTTCCCATCGGGCTTTGACAACACCCAAGATCTTGTTTCACTCATACCAGGACTATTAGACACGGTGGCAAAAACCTTTGATGTTGAAATCGTGAACCCCTTTAATAAAGTCTTGGGTTATGAATTCTCGGTCAGTGGGTTAAATATTGTGTCTGTAGAAAACCTCGCCCCTGAATTCAACCCTGCCTTGCTATTTAATCCCACGCTGGGAGAAATTATTGCTTTGGGATTGGATGAAAGCGCCATTCATAAAAATGCACTTCCGAGTAGTTTTTTGAGAATTCATTACGCCAACCTGACGGAATCTTCCGTTTGCTTAGACAATATTACAGCCGTTGTAAATTCTAAATACCAGCGTAGCAGTGCTACCATTTCTAATCCCAACTGTGTCAGTGTTGAAACCAGCCGCGTATCAAACCAATACACCCAACCCGGCATTTATGTGCAACCCAATCCTTTTGTTGAGAAAACGACCATCTACTTCCAAAATGATGCCGCCGAACCCTTGAACATCAACCTAACCGATGTAACCGGAAAAACACTTCGATCTTTTGAAGGTATTCGCAGCAATTTTGTCACCATCGAACGCAATGCGCTCCCTGAGGGAACCTATTTTGTGACCGTGAGCGGAAGCAACGGCCGTATCAATGCAAAAATCATCGCCCAATAAGGTTGATGCATTATTCATACAATAAATATCGCTTCCGAATCGACAGAAAAACAGCAAGGTCTTCAGCCCAAGTTGCTCGAATTTCAGCCTCCGACATACCTGTCTGGACTTGTTGTCTAAGTTTGTTAGAACCAGACAACAAGTCCAAGAAATTGTCGCTGCGAAAGAACCCGGACTTATTTGGAAAAGAACGATAAAAATCTAGCAACCAACCAATATTCAATTGATGGCAATTTCGGAGGCTGTCAATCGAAATATGGTGGAAATCCCAACCATAGCACACAGATTCCCGAAGCAACGGATTCTTATTGCCCACATTTGACTTGGGTGTAAAACAAAAGGTATCCAACCCAAAATCAGGATGTCCCACCACCTCAAATGGCAGATCCGTTCCACGTCCTACACTACAGGTACTTCCTTCAAACAAACATAGGGATGGATAAAGCAAAACGGAACGCGTGGTGGGTAAATTGGGCGATGGCTTTATCGGTAAATCATACGGCGTGTGGTGGGTATAATTTTCACACGCTACAACCGTGAAGTTCAGATCAGATCCTTGGTTAA
>JBIPOY010000176.1:0-6527 GCA_044378705.1 Saprospiraceae bacterium | reverse complement strand
CAAAACACCGAGTATCAACCCTGTTTTTACAAACGCCGCAAAACCAGGGTTGACTTTTGAAATGGTGGCGCTGACGCCAATGATGAGCAAACCAAGAAAAATGAAAAACATGGTGTAGATTGGTTAGATGTTTACATGACGCTAAATAGCTGCTGTAAACTGCTTCAAAAAGCGCACATCGTTTTCGAAAAGCAGCCGAATATCTCCGATTTCGTACAAACGCAGGGCCTGTCTTTCAATACCCATACCGAACGCAAAACCGCTGTATTTTTTAGAATCAATGCCACACATGTCCAGCACATCGGGATCTACCATACCGCATCCCAAGATCTCAAGCCATCCGGTACCCTTGGTGAGACGGTAGTTTTTTTCTGAATCAGTGCCCAGCCATATATCCATCTCCGCGGAAGGCTCCGTGAAAGGGAAAAAGGACGGCCGCAGGCGAATTTTTGTTGTGCCAAACATCTCTTTGGCAAAGTAATACAGGGTTTGCTTGAGATCGGCAAATGAAACCCCTTCATCCACATACAAGCCTTCTACCTGGTGGAACTGACAGTGCGAACGGGTTGAAATCGTTTCATTGCGGTACACCCTTCCCGGGGCAATGATGCGAATGGGGGGCTTTCTGTTCTCCATCACACGTGCCTGCACGGGCGATGTGTGTGTGCGCAGCAGCATCCCGGGGGCATCTACCACATAAAATGTATCCTGCATATCGCGAGCCGGATGGTCTTCCGGGGTATTCATGGCCGTGAAGTTGTGCCAATCATCCTCAATTTCAGGCCCATCGGCCACGCTGAAGCCCATTCGGGAAAAAATTTCCACAATTCGGTTCATCGTCACGGCAATGGGGTGGCGAGAGCCCAGTGGAATCGGTTCGCCGGGAGCCGTCAGATCCAGTGCTTGTCGGTCGTTGCTTTGTACCTGCTCCTCAAAAATCTCTTTGAGCGATTGGTACTTTGTTTCTGCCGCTTGTTTTAGCGCATTCATCAATTGGCCGTAGTCGCGCTTGCGCTCGTTTGGCACATCGGCCATTGCGCCCATAAGGCTTTTCAGCAGGCCTTTCGTGCCGAGGTATTGAATACGAAACACCTCGAGGGCCTCGGCATTGGCCGGGGTTTCTGCCTCAATAGCGGCTTGGGTCTGCAAGGCTTTTTCAAAAATATCGTGCATAAAATAAAAGTAACTGGTTAGCGTGGTCGCGTCTGAGACAAAAAAGTGGCCATTTTGGGCCAGACAGCGTGCCTCCTAACCAGTTACAAATAAAATTGCTGGTTGCAGGAAGCCTTTCCCGCCCAAAGGTCGCGTTTTTCAGCCAAGTTGCCCCGCTTATGTCCGGGTTATATTACCGAAAACGAATAAAGTAACTACTTTTGTAAAGTAACTGAACCCGTTACGTAAACAGGAAATAAACAGGCATCATGAAAACATACAATTGGGGCATCATCGGACTGGGCCGTATCGCCAGAAAATTTGCCGACGACCTTAAACTGCTCCCCAATGCCCGGCTGCATGCCGTGGCTTCCACTTCTCCTCAACGTGCCGAAGAATTTGCTGCAGAATACGGCGCTACCCACGTGTATCACCGGTACGAAGACTTGGTCAACTGCCCTGATTTGGATGTGGTGTACATCGCTACTCCTCACGTGTTCCATTTCGAAAACGCCCTGCTTTGTCTGGAAAACAAGATACCCGTGCTCTGCGAAAAACCATTTGCCATGAACGGCGCTCAAGCCAGATCCATGGTGGCCGCCGCCAGAAAAAACCGTGTTTTCCTCATGGAAGCCCTGTGGTCGCTCTTCATACCGGGGGTCACCGAAGCCATGCAGTTGGTTGCCAAAGGAGAAATTGGTGATTTACACACCATTAAAGCTGATTTTGGTTTCAACATGCCGGTTGACCTCGAATCCAGGGTGTACAACAAAGCCCTTGGCGCAGGGTCTCTGCTTGATCTGGGTATTTACCCAGCCTTGCTCTCGGTGGCGATGTTTGGAAAACCCGAAGAAGAAAATATTTTCGCTGCCGCTACTTTCACCAAAACTGACGTGGATGAAAGCTGTGCCTTCATTTTTCAGTACCCTGACAACAAACTGATGATGGGCCACAGCTCCATCGTGGCAAATACCTCCCTCACCGCCTCGCTCTACGGATCCAAAGGCACCATCCTCCTGCACCCGCGCTGGCACCATACCACCAAATTGACCATCTCAAAGTATGATGGCCGAGAAGAAAACAAACACGACATCAACGTGCCATACGAGGGATGGGGATACCAATATGAAGCCGCGCATGTCATGCAATGCCTTGAAAATGAAATGCTGGAAAGCGATGTCGTGCCACTGGAACTTACCCTAGACCTGACCGAAACGCTCGACACCATCCGTAGAAAAGTAGGCCTGGAATATTAATGGCTGAGTGGCCGGCAATCGGCCGGTAACCCATGGCTTTGACTGCTGGGTAGGGTAGCGGTCCCCTTACCCAAATACAACCTCTACCACATCTTCCATTTTTAACCCCAAAAGGGTGGACGCCTTCCCCATGTTGACCGCAATTTCAAGAAAACCTGCCGCATTGAACAAACAAAGTTGTTCCCCCATGGATACATCACAGTAATTGCCGGAAAGACGCGTGATGGGGTCGTTCCGCTTGAACAAAAGCGAAAATGCACGCCCATTCAACGTCTTTTCAAAGGTTTCACGGTGAATATTGACCACCACATTTTCAAAATTATCCACGTGAATCACCGTACCACAAATACGAGTAGGCGTAATCACCGGCTGAATGGTGATACGCTCCAACAACGGCATCGGTGACATGCCAATTTCAGCAAACGGCTCACCGGAGGTAAGACGCTTGACCGCTTCTGCAAATACGTTCTTCACAGAAAAATGACCCCCATCGCCAGCCGGAAGTGACCGAAGATGCATGGATTCAAGATTGGGAAATAATATGGTGAGCAAACCATTGTCAGGAGCTAAAAAAAAATGACCCTGATGTCGGGCTACTACAAAACTAAATTTTGGCTGATATACGCAGTTTACCCCAATGAGGTGAATCGTACTTTCGGGAAACTCCCGCCAAACATTTGACACCACAAACGCCCCTTGAACAATGTCAAAAGGCTTGATATCGTGGGAAATATCCACCAACGTTACAGCAGGCGTACGGGTAAGCAAAGCACCTTTGAAAGCGCCTACGTAGTAGTCTTGGGTACCAAAATCTGTGGTGAGGGTAACAAATTGCATTTCGGTTTTGTTGATTGTATGAACCCACGTCTAAAACTAAACGTCGCTTTTTATTGTTTGTTCGTGGTTACTGTGGAGGCACGCTGCCCGGCACAAAAAGACTGTTTTTTCAATGTATCTTCAACACAAAATGGTTGTGAGTGAAGTGTGTTTACAACTACTTTTTTATGTCAGGCACAACCACCCAAGCAGTAACGTTTTTTTCCCCTTAAGGTGCTATTTTTGTGCGCAACAAGCGGGCCATTATTGATAAAACGCATGGAAGAACTGCGCAATTGTGTCGGAACACCCGCCCGTACCGCGCTGTTTACTTCCCGCTGCAAAAAATGAGGACAACAATTTGAGCGAAATCATTCTCACCGTCGATGGCGTCGATCTAGTCGAGCTCTTTGGCGAAAACAACGCAAAATTAAATCTTTTGCGCAAAGCATTCCCGGATGCTACCATTACTTCGCGCGGAAACAACCTGAAAATTGTAGGCGAAAAAAAAGATTCCCAAGCCGCAAAAGCAAAATTCGAAATGATGGTTCGCTATTTACGGGAACACCACGAACTGTCTGTTCAAACCGTTGAAGATCTTTTGGGCGGTGAAAACCCCTTTGAAGTACGCATCCCCGTGGCCGGTGACGGTTCCGGAGGCAACGTAATCCTACACGGCCGCGAAGGACGACCCATCAAAGCAAAGACACGAAACCAACGGAAAATGGTCGAAATTTGCGAAACAAGTGACATCGTTTTCGCGCTCGGCCCCGCAGGTACCGGCAAAACTTATACCGCCGTCGCCATCGCGGTACGTGCCCTGAAAAATAAACTCGTTAAAAAAATCGTGCTCACCAGGCCCGCCGTCGAAGCAGGCGAAAACCTCGGATTCCTTCCCGGTGACCTCAAAGACAAGGTGGACCCTTACCTGCGGCCCCTCTATGATGCCCTCGACGATATGCTTCCCATGGATAAACTTAATTTTTTCATGGAAACCCGGGTCATCGAAATCGCACCCCTCGCCTTCATGAGAGGCCGTACCCTCGACAACGCCTATATTATCCTAGATGAAGCCCAAAATGCATCGTCCCTCCAACTCAAAATGTTTCTCACGCGACTGGGACCTTCCGCTAAGTGTATCATCACCGGCGACCTAAGTCAAGTGGACCTTCCCCATCACCAGAAATCAGGACTGAAACAAGCGGTGGATATCCTGCACGGTGTAGAAGGTATCACCGCCATTCACCTCACCACAGAAGATGTGGTGAGACACCGTCTGGTGAAAGAAGTCATCAAGGCTTATGAAAAAACTGAAAATGAAGAGCGTGCACGCAAAGAACGCAGAAAAGCAGAGCAAAACCCGGACAAGGAAGTGGTCGTAGAAGACGTACCTGTGCCGGCAAAAGGAACAGACACGTAACAATGGACGGGATCCGTTACACAGCTTTTGAGCACACGATAAGGCCGATTCTTGGGGACATTCCAACCAAGAATCGGCCCTTTTCTTGTCGATTCCCCTGTTAGCCCGCCAGCGAAACACCTATAATATGACCAACACCATACGTAACCGCCGCCGCCGTCAACCCAAAAAACACCTGCCGTAACCCTGAAAACCATACCGACCGCCCTGTAAAAAGGGACGTCGCGCTTCCTATACCAAACAACCCCACAACACTCAAGGAAATACTGACGTATATGGCCATACGACCTTGGGTGAAAAAAAATGGCATAACCGGAATGATGGCTCCAAGGGCAAACAACAAAAATGATGTAATGGCTGCCTCCCATGACGATCCACCCAACTCCGCCTTGTCTATGCCCAACTCCTCCCGCACTAGGGTGTCAAGCGCCATGTCCTTGTCAACCATGATTTTTTTGGCCATCTCTTGTGCCTTCGCTTTGTCTATGCCTTTCGCTTGATAAATAAGCGCAAGCTCCTGCTCCTCATGCTCCGGAGAAGACGCCAACTCCTCCGCTTCCAAGGCAATTTGCTTCAAAAACAACTCCCGGGAGCTCTGTACCGACAACCACTCCCCCAAAGCCATCGAAATAGCACCCGCCAACAAACCCGCCAATCCCGTCAACAAAATCATGTTGTTCTCTGCCGCCGCACCCGCAATACCCATCACAAGGCTCATGTTGGACACCAAACCATCGTTGGCGCCCAAAACAGCCGCACGCAATGCATTCCCACCAACAGATTTGTGCCGCCCCTCCATCTTGGATAAAAATCCACCACTGACGTTCGCCGTCGTTCGCTGCGACAAAGCTTCCAGTATCTTGAGGTGGTTGTGCTCAAAACCACTGGGCACCTCGCCTTTGCCCAATTTGTGCTCAATGGCCGAACGGGCAATCTGGCGCTCCACTGACGATAAATTGGCGATGATGAAATCATACCCAAATACGCCCCCCATTTTAAATTGAAGCCGGGCCTTCGAACTCGGCGCAGGCAACTGGACAGCAGGCGCCAAAAGCCGAATCTTGCCCAAAATGTGATCCGCATGGCTTTTTTCAATCTCCGCCAAACTGCGCAGTACCTCGGCGGTGGATGCGTCTTCCTGAATTTCTGCCAAACTAGCATACAGATATGCCGTGTCAACCTCCAATTGCAACGACGCCATTTGCTCTTTCATAAGATGCTTGTTTAGTTGCTTGTGTATCTATAAGATTGAAAAACGACGCCATTAAATATATGACCAACGAGGTAATCAAATGTAATATCACAGACTGGCTGTTCATCAGCAATACCAGACTCAGCACGATTGCCAATGTACCAAACAACAAAAAATACCGCCTAGATTCCAGAACAACCGACCGATACCCTTGAATGAAATTGGTGAATCAGCGCCTCTTGTGAAAATATCTTCAATCGCCCCCTCCGATTCGCATCAAAAAGGAGCGACTCCAAAATGTCTCTGGTTTCAGCCCAAAATCCGTTCCGATTTTTGAAGCCAACTCAAAACAATACAGCATCAAATAATCCACCTCATCCTTTGGATTTTCCGGATGATTAGAAAAATAAGCTTTTCGTCTATGTACGCGCACTCATCTTGGTGACCGCCCCAGCAATGCAGCATCACCATCCACCACATCATCCAAGTAACGCATCAGGGTATAATCATGCTCAGTAACTTCCAATACCGCACCCTTAGCCGTTACACTACTTAATTCAATTTTGCCGGCATACACAACCTGAACTGCGGTATGGGAACATCAAAAAAAGTATCTTCATCGAAGCGCGTCATCATAAAGGTGCCACGCATTTTGCCCAAATCGGTTTTTAAATCACAAAAAGAAGCGTAG
>JBIPOY010000175.1:0-6548 GCA_044378705.1 Saprospiraceae bacterium | reverse complement strand
AATCAAAATAAAATGTTTTAATATAAATAAATACATTATTTTTATTTTTAATTAAATTGATTTTGTTTTTTTAAATTCTGTATTAAAGAAGGCTTGGCATAGTTGTTTGCGCTGGTTACTTTTGCACCTTCCCTTGATGTATTTTTACCCTTCAATTAATATTTACAACGATATGACGCTCTCGGAAGCTGCTACTTTACTGGAAAGAAATAAATCCTATTTGCGGAAGGATGGCTCTCAAAATACCAAAATTGTGGCCACCGTTGGCCCGGCTTGCAACACATACGATAAACTACTCGCCTTGGTGAAAGCAGGGGTGGATGTATTCCGGCTTAATTTCAGCCATGGAACCCACGAGGATCACCTCAAAATCATTCAGTTTATCCAACAGATCAATGCGGAACATAGACTCCACATCAGTACCCTGGCGGATCTGCAAGGCCCCAAGCTTCGGGTTGGTAAAATCAAAGACAATGCCTTGGTGTTGAAGGCGGGTGATGTCATCACCATCAACAATGATATCAATGCTGATGGTACGATGGACAGTATCTACATGTCCTACGATCAATTCGCAGAAGATTGTGAGTGTGGCGAGCGTATTCTCATGGATGATGGCAAACTTATTTTTGAAGTTGCCGAAACCAATAAAAAAGACACGGTTAAGCTCAGGTGCCTGCACGATGGTGTGCTGAGCAGCAACAAAGGCGTCAATTTGCCCGACACAAATGTGAAATTGCCCTCTATGACTACGAAGGACCGGGAAGACTTGGCTTTTATCCTCACACAGCCTGTCAGTTGGATAGCGCTGTCTTTTGTGCGCCGTGCATCTGATTTGGATGACTTGAAGCAGGCCGTCCTAGACAAAGGTCACTCGGCCAAGATCATGTCCAAAATTGAGAAACCTGAAGCGGTAAAAAATATCCGTGAAATCATCCGTGCCTCCAATGGCATTATGGTAGCCCGTGGCGACCTCGGGGTGGAAATGCCCATTGAGCGCCTACCCATCACCCAGAAAGAGATTGTCCAGATGTGTATGCAGTATGCACGACCGGTCATTGTCGCTACCCAAATGATGGACAGTATGATCACCAATCCTTCCCCAACCCGTGCGGAGGTAACCGATGTTGCCAACGCTGTGCTCGATGGCGCGGATGCAGTGATGTTGAGTGGGGAGACCTCGGTAGGCTTGTATCCTGAATTGGTGGTGGAGTATATGACCAAAATCATTCTGCAGGCAGAGCAGCATTATTGGCCGCAAATTGAGGGCAAACGCCCTCGCGCAGTGGTAAAATCCTCGATGTTTTACTCGGATGTTATCTGCTTCAATGCTTGTCGTACCGCGGAAGAAATTGGCGCCAAAGGCATCATCGGTATTACGCGTTCCGGTTACAGCGCGTTTAAAATCAGCAGCTTCAGGCCGAAATCCAATATCTTTATTTTCAGTGACCACTTGGACATGCTGAATACCATGAATCTTTTCTGGGGCGTCCAGTGCTTTTACTACGATAGGTTCACAACCACGGATGAAACCATTCAGGATTGCACCGATATTCTGAAAGAAAGTGGCTTTGTTGCCACCGGAGACGTCATCATCAATACCGGTGCCATGCCGCTTCAAAAGCGATCCAGTACCAATATGCTGAAGGTGACAGAGGTAGAATAGCAACAGAAGCCGGCGCGCTAGCGGGGCTTTTTCTTCACAGTACATCCGACGGCTCGGGTGAAGTCGGGGCTGGGGCAGTCGCCAAGCAGCAATGCGTTGACGGCGGCTTCCACCCATCGATTTTTTACCGAAGACGGTGTCTCCGGGTTGTCATCTATGGCGCCTATGTACCACACCACACGGTTCGAATCCAGTAAAAAAACATGGGGGGTGCGGGTTGCGCCGAATTGTGTCATCACCGTTTGATCTTCATCAAAAAGGTACACAAAAGGATATTTTTTTAACTTCGCACGCTTCTGCATTTCCTCGTAGCTGTCCTCCGGTACAATCAGCGGACTGTTTGGGTTGATGGCTACGACGGGAACTCCGAGCGCTGCAAACTTCTTGTGCAGGTCTATGATGCGCTGTTCATAAATCTGTGCGTAGGGACAGTGGTTACAGGTAAAAACGATTAGGTAGCCCTTTGCATCTTTGTAATCTGACAAAGAAACGATTGCTCCATCAACATTTTTGAGGGAGAAATCTGCTGCTCGATCACCCACTATGTACCCGGCGGGTGCCGCCGTCCAACTGAGAAATGAAAAAGCAACACTGACAAGGAGAATAATCGTGGTTAGATTAAGACTCTGCATGACTAAAGAAAATATTAAAAAGTGTAATCGTCTGGGAGTAGACTTCAATTAAAAAAATAACGGCTTTGGCGGTCGCATCGGAGACAAAAAATGAGTCTTTTTGAGCCAGACAGCGCGCCACCTCAGTAGTAAAAAACATCAAAATTCATTTGCCCTTGCAAGTCACGGGCTTTAAAGTGGGAATGGTGTCCAATAAAAAAGGACTGACAAAAGCATCGAGTTCTTCCAGGGAACTGAATTTCCCCAAAGAGAACTTTCTTTTGTTTCCCCGCATGACAATGGTTGCAGGAATTGCACCGTCCCAATCTTCATAAATACGCGGAATCCAAGTATTTACATCTTGATCCGCCAACAAGGCAACTTCTGACTTTATTTTTTGTGCCCTTAAAAAAGGAATAAATCTCTTTTCCAACTGACTTTTAAAGTCTAGGCTTACCAGTAGTATTTGAATATTATAGCCACAATATTGTTCTTTCAAATCGTCAAAGCATGGCAATTCCTCCACACACGGCTTACACCAAGTGGCCCAGAAATTAATCACCAAAGTAGCGTCGTTTGCTTGGGTGATGCGCGTTTCAAGTTGTTGGATATTGTCGTACAAGAGAAAATCCTGTGCAAATGATTCTGTGCGCGGGATCATACATACAACAAAGAGCGTTACTTGAAGGCGAAACCAAAATGGGAATAAAGGCACCATTAAAAGGCATATTAAAAAAAGCAATGCAAGAAACGAAGAACTAACTTAACAGCAAGAGCGTTAACATTTTTTAGGGTAAAAACTTTGGTATTGGGGGCTAAAAAAATTCCCTTTCGAGCACGCGCTCTAAAGGGAATTGAATCGGTTATAAACGAGAACAACCTTGATGCGTGGGTTTACGCTTCTTCCAAGATGCTTTCTGGCGACGTTATGGTGTGGTCAACCAAGATTCGGCCACAATGCTCACACGCGATGACGCGTTTGTGCAGGCCGATTTCCAGTTTGACTTGGGGAGGAACTCTATTGAAACAGCCCCCACAAGAATTGCGTTCCACCGTTGCCACGGCCACCCCGTTGCGGTAGGTACGGCGTGTTTTGTCGTAGGCTTTGAGCAGACGATCTTCGATGCCGTTGCGTGCTTTTTCGCTTTGCGTCCGCAACTTGGCTTCTTCATGCTCAGTTTTTTCAATAATACCCTGTAACTCTACTTTTTTTGCTTCCAATTCTTTTACCTTGGCCTCATACTTGGCCTCAGCAATAATTTGGGTTTCCTTCTTGGCATCCAAACCGGATTTTGCTTCCCGAACGCGCTTTTCCGAGAGTTGGATATCGAGCTTGGCGAGCTCAATTTCTTTTTGGAGCGCTTCATATTCGCGGTTGTTTTTTACATCTTCCAACTGCTTCTGGTATTTTTTGATATTCGCATCAGACTCCTTTGCAGTGGTTTGCATTTTAGCAATATCCTGCTCATTTTCTTTGAGGGAGACTTTGAGTTTTTTGATGCGCGTGTCGAGGCCGGCTACTTCGTCCTCCAGATCGGCTACCTCCATCGGGAGCTCGCCTTTCAGAATTTGCAATTCATCTAATTGAGAATCAATCTGCTGCAAATTCCACAGCATGGTGAGTTTATCGGCAATGGATGCTTCTACGGCCATTCTTATGAGTGAATGAATAAAGGATGATGGATGGGATGTGCTGCGCTAATGATACACTTAATGTGCTGATTATCACAGATAATACACCGGGTTCGTATTTTTTTTGGTCAAATGAAGAGCAAAGGTAGGAAGTTTTTCGCGTATTATACTATACAAAAGTTGTATGGTAAATTGTTCGCTCTCAAAGTGCCCAATGTCGGCAATCACCAGGCGGCCCTCGGCATCAAAAAATTCGTGGTATTTGAAGTCGGCAGTTACAAAGGCATCGGCCCCTGCGCGCAGTGCCTCGGGCAGTAAAAAGCTGCCGGCGCCACCACAAACAGCCACTGTTTGCACAGGCCGGCCACGCAAGGCAGTATGGCGTACACAGTTGGTTTTCATGACGGCTTTGACGTGTCTCAGAAAGGCTTCTTCTTCCATGGGCTGTGGCAAACGCCCCAAAAGGCCGGCGCCGATGTCTATCCCTGCACCTGCTTTGGGGGCCAAAATGCGGGTTTCCTCCAAGCCTATTTTTTCTGCGATTTGGCTATTCACGCCCTGGCGATGCACTTGGTCGAGGTTGGTGTGTGCCGCATAAATCGAAACATGGTTGCGAATGGCTTTCATTACGGTGCGTTCGACGTAGTTGGCGCCGTTGAAACGCTTGAGCCCCCTGAACACAATGGGGTGATGTGCCACAATGAGGTTGCACCCCAACGAGATGGCTTCTGCTACAATAGCCTCGGTAGAATCCAAACAAAACAACACGCCCGTCAGGGCCTCAGAAGGGTTGCCCACAATGAGCCCTGCATTGTCGTATGATTCTTGTAAATGGGGCGGTGCAACGGCTTCCAGCACCGAAATTACTGCTTGTATGGTCATGTCTAATACGCTTTGGGTGCTTCGGGGTGAAAAAACAGGATTTTAAAAGTGAAAGATTGGCTTTCCCGCATGCAAATATCGGCAGACAGTCACTTTTTTATGCCAACAAAATTCAAACTGTAGGTTAATTTCATGCCAAAAAAATCAATTGCTCCTTTGTAGATGTAACTTTGCACGGCACTTTCCGAATGGAAGGTGGCTTATGTAAGAGCCGGCGTTTTTTGCTGGATTTTTCCACATTCAATTCAACAGTTATGACTGACACACTTTTATTTCTCAGCCAGCTGGGCGGTACCGAGATTATCCTCATTTTTCTCGTGGTAGTACTACTGTTTGGCGGCAAAAAAATTCCTGAACTCATGCGTGGCCTTGGCCGTGGTATCCGTGAATTCAACAGCGCAAAAAATTCAGTGGAAGATGAAATCCGTCAAGGCATGCGCGACGCGGAAAAGAAAAACATCGACTAACACTACTTTTAAAGGAGCATGCTGTTTCAAAAACCCCGCAAGGCCAATTGCGGGGTTTTTCTTTGATACTGTTGGGATTAGAATGGGATATCTTCGTCGTTCATACGGGAAGCCCTGGTCACCACGGTGGGCTGAAAGGAGCCCGTCAGGGGTGTGTTGAGCCCCGCAAAGGTAGGGTCGTCGAGGTTGCTGAATTTAGCAAACGTATCGGTAAACTTGAGCTTTATGGTCTCCAAGGCGCCGTGACGGTGTTTGGCAATAATAAATTCTGCTACGCCTTTCAAGCTTTGCCCGCTCTCATCCTGCAATATTTGATAGTACTCCGGGCGGTAGATAAAGGCAACCATGTCCGCATCTTGTTCGATAGAGCCCGACTCTCGAAGATCGCTCAATTGAGGCCGCTTGCTCCCTCCCCGCATCTCCACGGCACGGCTCAACTGAGAGAGTGCTATCACGGGTACCCGAATCTCCTTCGCCAAACTTTTTAAAGCACGCGAAATACTGGCAATTTCTTGTTCCCGGTTGCCACTTTTTCCGTCAGACCCTCCCGTCATCAACTGAAGATAGTCTATGATAATCAATTGAATATCATGCTGTTGTTTTAATCGACGGCATTTAGCACGCAATTCAAAAATATTGATCGCCGGGGTGTCATCTATGAAAATGGGCACGGCGTTGAGCCGCTCGACGGTGGTTTGTAACTGCTGCCACTCATAATCTTCCAGTTTGCCATTGCGCATCTTGGAACCTGCTATCTCTGATTCCATCGAAATGAGGCGCTGGACAAGCTGGGTGCTGGCCATTTCCAATGAAAACAACGCGACTCCTTTGTTGAAATCCCGTGCGGCATTCAGGCAAACAGCCAATACCAACGAGGTTTTTCCCATACCCGGCCGTGCGGCGATGATGACCAAGTCGGAAGGCTGCCAACCGGAGGTCAACCTGTCTAGGTCGGTAAATCCGCTGGGTACGCCCGTAAGTCCATCGGGCTTTTCAGACAGTTCCTCAATTTGTTTGAGCACACGGCTACTCAGCGTACCCATACTTTCATAGCTCCTGCTTAGGTTGTTCTGGGTGATGGAAAAAAGCCCTTTTTCAGCCTCGTCGAGCAGGGTGAATACGTCTGTTGTGTCCTCGTAAGCATCCTTGATGGTGGTCGTACTCACCCGGATGAGCTCGCGTTGTATGTGCTTCTGGGCAATAATGCGGGCATGGTATTCTATGTTGGCCGCCGAGGCCACTCGGTGCGTGAGTTCTACCAAATAATAACCGCCTCCAACTTTGTCCAACTCT
>JBIPOY010000015.1:0-18733 GCA_044378705.1 Saprospiraceae bacterium | reverse complement strand
GCCCCAAAACAGGATTTGGTGTGCAAATGTGGGAAAAAGATTTCTCAATGGATAAAAAAAAACCGCTTCACTACTTTGTTGCGGAATGGGCTAAGATGAAAACCGCTACATTTGCATTCCCCTTGAAGAGGGTAGAATATGGCCAAAGAGAAGAAAAGACCCAAGGTAGAGATTACCAACCGCAAGGCCTCGCACGAGTATTTCTTCGTCAACGAGTTTGACGCAGGCATCATGCTCACCGGAACAGAGGTGAAAAGTATCCGCAATGGCAATGCCAACTTGTCGGATGCCTACTGTATTTTTGAAAAAGATGAACTCTGGATTAGAAATTTGTACATCGCGGAATATGAATATGGTACAGATGCCAATCACATGCCCCGCAGACAGCGTAAATTGCTGCTGCGCAAACCCGAACTTCGGAAACTGGAGCGCGGTCTCCGAGAAAAGGGATCCACCATTGTACCGTACAAAATTTTTCTCAGCGACCGTGGATTTGTTAAAATAACCGTCTGCCTAGCCAAGGGTAAAAAAACATACGACAAACGCGAAACCATCAAAGACCGCGAAAGCAAACGCGAAATGGACCGGGTCAACAAGGCTTACAAGGTGCGGTGACACGTCCGTGGTCTTTGTTCGGCACCACTTTTTCAGCAGTTTTCTAATTCTTTCCACCATTGAAATCAATCGCCCAAATAGTTTCGTTTCTCGGTCACCCATTGTTGGTCTTGACCTATTTGTTGGCGTTGATGCTGGCGATGAACCCTTTTGCCTTCGGGGTACTCAGCGCCGTTGACAAGCGGGGTATCCTCCTGCTGCTATCCGTTTTTACCACGAGTTGCATGATTCCGGGCCTTGGCATCGTTCTGATGAAACCCTTGGGGCTCGTACAGCAACTTTCCATGCGCGACAAGCAGGAGCGAATAGGGCCGTATATTATTTGCGGGGTATTTTACCTGTGGCTTTTCAAAAATTTTATGGATGGCTCGGTGCCATTGTTGTACGCAACCTTTGCATTGGGTACCACAATCGGTCTTTTTTTTGCCTTTTTCATCAATATTTTCATGAAAATTAGTGTCCATACCTTGGGAATGGGTGCACTGGTTGCGATGGTACTCACACTTGCATTCGCCTGGCCCGGCATGTCACTCCACTTGGGCACATTGCAGGTAAGTATGAATATCGTGGTAGTGGTGGTGTTTCTTTTCGCCGGGCTGGTAGGTTTTTCCCGGCTGTTGCTCGGGGCCCATACCCCTGCTGCTGTGTGGCGGGGCTACGCCGCCGGGGCAGCGGCGGTGATGGTGGCAAATGGAGTGCTCTAATGAAATAATTTACGCAGTTGGGCCGCCCATTTGTTGAAGTGTTGATATAATATATATTATTTTTTTATTTATGTTTTTTATTGATTTTAATGCTATTGTGAGTTATTTATAGTATTATTTCTTTGAAAGTGGCGGCATAAATTTTATAAAAAATAGCTTTTTGCCCGTAGGAGTCGAAATATTGCCGGGGAAACACCAAATTTTTACCCGAATTTTCCGCCTAAATACCACGTACCGGTTTTTTTATTCGGGCCGTTTTTCCAATGTTCAAATCAATTTTTCTTGATAATGAAAAAATATTTTTTCCTATTGACCCTAGTGTGGGTGTCGTTGACGCAGTTGGGCGCCCAAAAATCTCCCTCTTTTTTCAAGGGTATTTCCACCGATCAGGTGATCCTGCCGGAAAACACCAAACGGGGTGCATTCCCACAGAAATTTGAGACCTACCAACTCGACTATGCCGGGATCAAAACGGCCTTGACCTTGGCTCCCTGGGAGTTTACCGGTGTATCCAACGTGAGCAAGTGCGTGATTGCCATTCCTTTGGGCGATGGCACCGTTGAAGATTTTGCTGTGTGGGAAGTGGCCCTGCTTGACGCAGAAGCCGCGGCAGCTTTTCCCGACATCCATACGTATGCAGGGGCTTCTACGAAAGATCCGTCCCGCACGGTACGGCTTAGCACGACGGTGCGTGGGTTCAGGGCGATGGTGATGCAACCCGATTACAGTGTATCGTTTGTGGAGCCTTATGCTTGGGGGCAAACAGACTATTATATTGCGTATGACCGGATAGACGCTGCCGACAATGGCCTGCAGCACCTCCGCACGGGAGTACGCGAGGATGGAAAGGTGTGGTTTGGGGAATCCGACGAATTATACACGCCACCTGCGGAGCACCGGGTGGCGGAAGTGGATCCACTACAAATGAAAGTGTATCGTTATTGTGTGGCCACTACCGGTGAGTTTGGTCAGGACCACGGAACCACCAAGGCGGAAGTGTTTGCGGCTGTCACTGAGTACACCAACATGGTCAGTGCAATTTTTGAACGCGACATAGCCATGCGGCTTCAGTTGATTGCTGCCAGCCAAAATGTGACCTTCTTGGATCCGAATACGGACCCCTACACGGGTACCATGGTCATCGATTGGATGGGCCAAAACCCGGATATTCTTACGACGTATTGCAACATCAACTCCCACGACATTGGGCACGTGTATGCCCGGTATCTCGGTGGTTCTGCCATTGGAGTGGCGGGAAGTATTGGCAATGCTTGTCTTGCCAGTAAAGCGGAAGGGTGTTCCGCCGGCAACGGGTCGGGTGATTACGGCGCTTTTTTCCTAGTGGTCATCGGACAGGAAGTGGGGCACCAATTGGGTGGAGGCCATACGTGGAACCGCTGCGGCGGCGGCGGTGGTCGTGAGGGCATCGTGGCTTTTGAACCGGGCAGTGGGAGTACCATTATGTCGTATGCAGGTGCTTGTGGCTCTGATAACGTACAGGGCACCAGCGATTTGTATTATCATTCCGGCAGTATAGGCCAAATAAAATCTTTTTATACCTTTGGAGGAGTCTGTGGTTCGTACATACAGACCACCAACCATGCTCCGGTGGTTACGTTACCCTACCAAGACAATTTTTTCATTCCGATTGCAACGCCGTTTGAGCTGACTGGTTCTGCCACAGACATGGATGGCGACCCGATCAGCTATTGTTGGGAAGAGGTAGATGCAGGCCCTGAGACGCCCTTGGGTCAGCCGGTTGGCAATGCGGCTATTTTTCGTACGCGTCCTCCAGTGGACGTGACGAACCGGTATTTTCCGCGTTTGGGTACCGTTATTAGCAATGGCTCTGATATCACAGAACAACTGCCCACGTACTCCCGCGACCTCACCTTCCGGCTTTCTGCCCGTGACAACAAGCTCAATGGTGGTGGTGTTGGTTTGGCCGATGTGGCGTTCAAGGCCTACGAGGGCGCCGGGCCATTTACCGTCAGCAGTCCGAATACAACGACCACGATATGGCATGTTGGTGAATACACGGAAGTTTCGTGGAATGTTGCCAATACCAACGTAGCACCGGTCAATTGTAAATTTGTCAACATACGGTTGAGTACCGATGGAGGCCAAACCTACCCGATTACCTTAGCCTCTGGCGTACCAAACGATGGCAGTCAGTACATATTGGTGCCCAACAACGTTGGCAGCACCATGCGCGTTCGCATTGATGCGGCCGAAAATGTATTTTTTGACATTTCGAATGCCAATTTTAAAATTCAACTGCCGGCACAGCCTTCGCTCACATTAGGGCTTTCGAAAGATGGTGCCACCATTTGTTTGCCCGATCAATTTGCCACCGATATTCTAAGTGCCGGGGTTTTGGGGTACAGCGATCCCATTTTATTGGAGTTGGAGGGCGACCTGCCTCCGGGCGCTACCGCTACTTTTTCAAGTATCACCTTGTTGCCGGGGGCATCGGCTACCTTCAGTGTCGATTTGAGTCAGGTAATGGTGGAAGGCATATATACATTTAACATCCGGGCAACTTCGGGCGCCCAAGAGCTCATTCGACCGATTACCTTATCACTGCTCCGCAATGACTTTACCGGCTTCAACTTGCAGGCGCCGAACAATGGACTGACCGGCGCTGCGCTGACGCAGACGCTGCGGTGGTCCAAAGGCTTGGATGCAGACGCTTACGATGTAGAGTTTTCCCTGAGCCCGTCTTTTTCCAACATTCTAGCATCCAAATCTGCTACGTCATTGGATTCCTTCAAAATATCCTTCCTGCTGCAAAAAGGTACGGCATATTTTTGGCGTGTACGCCCCCTCAACGCTTGTGGGAAGCACGACTGGTCGGAGCCGTTCTTCTTTTCCACCTACGCGGAAGACTGCCGTTCTTTTGAATCAAACGACTTACCCAAGAATCTTTCTGCCAATGGTACCCCCAGTATTGAAACCAAAATTACAGTAAACCAAGGGGGAATCATCAGCGATGTCAATGTGAAGCAGTTGGATGGTTTTCACGCGTTTTTTAAAGATCTGGAAGTTCACCTGATCAGTCCAACGGGTACAGATGTAATGCTTTGGAAAGACAAATGTGGAAATTTTAATGGTTTTTTCAATTTCGGTCTAGACGATGCTGCCCCGGGCGCTTTTCCCTGTCCACCCAACAACTCCGGTATTTTTTACCGCCCCCAGAATCCGATGACCCCGTTTGTAGGACAGTCTTCTACGGGAGCTTGGACCCTTCGGGTGAAAGACAATGTGGTGGGTTCCGGTGGTACATTGGAGGCATTTCAAATTGAATTTTGCGCCACCTTAGCGGTGACGCCACCTTTTTTGGTCAACAACAACGTGATGCCATTGCCCCCCGGTACCAGCCGGGTAATCACCCCTGATTTTTTACTGGTGGAGGATATTGACAACACCCACGCCGAGCTTCAATATACGGTGATGACTGAGCCTGAACATGGTTATATCGACCGGCAGAACGTGGGTATGCTGCACGCGGGTGACACCTTTACGCAGGCCAATCTTGATGCCGGTGAAATCCGTTTCTTCGATTACGGGGCCGGTACAGACCCGGATGGCTTCCGTTTTATGGTCACAGACCACGAAGGTGGATACTTTGGAGCCCCCAAATTTGTGGTGCAGCCATTTGTCGGCACCCGAGAACCGAATACAAGGGCGCTGGAGTTTTTACTTTTCCCCAATCCCGCCACAGAAACGGTACAGCTGGCATTTGGGCAAGCGCTTACCTCCGATGCTCATATCCAGTTGTTTGATTTGGCGGGCCGACAATTGAACCACTGGACCTTGGATCTTGGCGCCTCTGCCCTCAACTTCAACGTTCAGGATCTTCCCAAAGGCATTTATCTTTTGTCGGTGAACAACGAAGAAGGAAGTGGACTAAAAAAATTGGTGGTACAATAGCGTTTTTTTATAACGACCATAGATCCCCAGTATCGTGAAACTTCCCGGAGGTATGAAAACTTTCGGGAAGTTTCCGTTTTGAAACAGCCTGTAAACTTCAGGAACTCTTTCCTACCTTTGCACGTTCGCAAACCTTTCGTTTGCAAAATCATCTTTTGTAATCCCTTAGTTTTTTTGAGGACATGAAAGTATCGCTGAATTGGCTTCGAGATTTTCTCGACATAGATAAATCGCCTGATGAGATCGCCGATATTCTGACATCGTTGGGCCTGGAAGTAGAGGGTTGGGATGACGTAAGACCTTCGCCGGTTGATTTAGACAAAGTGCTGACGGGTATTGTGTTGACCTGCGAACGGATACCGGACACCGACCACCTATCGGCCACCACTGTGGATGTTGGCGACGGAGTGGTGCGTTCTGTTGTGTGCGGAGCCCCCAATGTTGCTGCGGGGTTACGGGTGTTTCTCGCCCTGCCGGGCGCCAATGTATATTCCAACAATGGCGCCTTGTTTACCATTGGCGAACGCAAAGTAAAGGGTGTGCCTTCCCAGGGTATGATTTGTGCTGAAGACGAACTTGGGCTTGGCAACGATCACGCGGGCATTATTGTATTGCCGCAGGATACTGCTTTGGGCATCAGTGCCGCTCAATATTTCAACAAAGCCGCTGACCTTGTCTTTGATATTGGCCTGACGCCCAACCGCGCAGATGCTACCAGTCATCTCGGCGTCGCCAAGGATATACTGGCCTGGCTCCGGGTGCACGAAAACAGTGCAGCGCAGTTGTGTATAGCTACACAACCATTGCCAAACATAGTAGATGCCGCAGCGAAACACCCGGTGTTTCCGGTTGAAGTGGGCAACACGGAGGCTTGTCCGCGATACATGGGGGTTGCCATGGAGGGCATCACCGTCGGCGAAAGTCCTGAATGGCTCAAAAATCGCCTGTTGGCAGTGGGCCAACGGCCCATCAACAATGTGGTTGATGTGACCAACTATGTGCGCATCGAGTTGGGGCAACCGCTCCACGCATTCGACTTAGACAAGATCAAAGGCGGAAAAATTCAGGTAAAAACACTGGCTGCCGGTACGACATTTAAGACGCTTGATGGTGCTGAGCACCAATTGTTTGCCGAAGACCTCATGATTTGTGATGGTGAATCTACCCCCCTGTGTATGGGGGGGGTATTTGGCGGCGCCGACAGCGGTGTGGGCAATGCCACCACCAAAATATTCCTTGAGGCGGCCATTTTTAATGCCAAGTGGATCAGACGCACCATGCTTCGCCATAATTTGCGCACAGATGCTGCTTGGGTTTTTGAGAAAGGCGCCGACCCCTCCCAAACAGATCGTGCCCTTGCTCGTGCCGTACAGTTGCTCGAGCAAGTGACGGGCGGCACCATTGCCACTGCGGTAGTGGATATTTGCCCGGTGACGCCCGCGCCGTTGCGTGTTGCCGTCACCTACGCCCGTATCAACGCACTCATTGGCGAAGCGCTGTCCAAGACTCGTGTTGACAGTATATTAGAAGCCCTCGGGATATCCCGAGGCGACCAAACCGAAGAGGGCTTCACGGCCTATATTCCCACCAACAAACCAGATGTAACGCGGGAAGTGGATGTCGTGGAGGAAATACTCCGGGTACATGGGCTTGACCATGTGCCAATGCCCACCCAGATTCGGAGCAGTATAGAGGTGACGCCGCGGCCCAATCCCGATGCTATACGCAACCTCGCGGCAGATTTTCTCGCCGCCAATGGTTTCAATGAGTGTATGAGTCTTTCACTCACCAACTCCGCGCACTACCTTGGCGATGGCGCCGTGTTCCCGATGGAAAAAGAACGCTTGGTGTTTATCCACAATTCGGCCAATCAGGGGCTGGATTGTTTGCGCCCCAGTATTCTGTTCAGTAGCCTAGAAGTGGTTCAACGGAATCAAAACAGACAACATGCCGACTTGAGGCTGTTTGAATTTGGCAAAACATACCAACGTACAGCAACCGATGGTGGCAGTATGACCACAGAAGTGGCCCGGTTGTCACTTACCCTCACGGGAGCACATTCCTCAGAATCATGGCAGCCGGGGGTAAAGAAGTCTGTTGATTTTTTCACCATGAAATCGTACGTTTCCAACTTACTTGCCCGGTTGGGCGTAAGCGGGTTTCAAGAGACCGTCCACCAAGATGCACCGTATCAATACGCTGTAAAATACCACCGTGGTGCGCAAGAATTGGTTACAATGGGTGCTGTTCAGCCTGCCGTTTTGAAGAAAATGGACATCAAAAATCCGGTGTTTTTTGCTGAAATCAACGTTGAAAATGTGCTCAAAGCGTTGGCAGGCAATAAAATACAATTCCAAGAATTGAGTAAATACCCCACAGTGCGCCGTGACCTCGCACTTGTGATAGACCAAGGCGTGACTTTTGCTGAGATACGCCAACTGGCAACAAAAACAGCCAAAAAACTGTTAAAAGAGGTTAATTTGTTCGATGTATTCGAAGATGAACAAAAACTTGGTGCCGGTAAAAAATCCTATGCCGTCAGTTTTGTGTTCGAAGACCCCGAAAAAACACTCCAAGACAAAGAAATTGATGCGCTGATGGGACAACTTACCAGTGTTTTTGAAACAAAAATTAGTGCTCAAATCAGAAAATAATTTTCAAACCAACCACCCCGCCTAAAATGTGCGGGTACACTACTACATTAGTTAAATAACTATAAATCAATCAATCATGGAACCTATAAGTATCCTAATAGGACTGGTCATCGGGGGCGTCGCCGCCTTTTTGATCGCCAGTCTGACGATCAAAAAGGGATCTTCCAAAGCGGTAGATGAAGCCAATCGCCAGGCTGATCTCGTCATTCAGGAAGCCCGCCTCAGCGCAAAAAGGGTGGAGGATGAAGCCGCCCTCAAAGCCGATAAAGTCGTTGCCAAAGCAGAATCCGACAACGAACGCATCAAACAGCAAAAAATCCAGGAGGCCAAAGAACGCTACGCGCAAATGCGCCAAGAAGTAGAAGCCGAAAAATTGCAGCGCCAACTCGAAATTAAAGAGTTAGAAATTGAAATTGCCGCCCGTCAGAAAGACCTTAAAGTAGAAACGGATGCCATAAATGCGCGCTTCAACGAACTCGATACCCGAAAAGGGGCCCTCGACAACCGCGAAATTGAAGTGGAAATTCTCCGCGAAAACCTCGATAAACAGGTAAAAATCGTTCAAAAGAAGAAAGAAGAGCTCGAAGCTGCCAATGAGGAGCGCATCAAGGCCCTCGAAACAATCGCCAAACTCAGCCAACAAGACGCCAAAGATCAATTGTTGGAGCAAGTGCGGGCCAAAAGTGAAACAGAAGCACAGTCTATTGTTCGCGATTCGGTAACGCAGGCCAAACTCACCGCCAACAAAGAAGCCAAAAAGATTGTCATCCAAACCATTCAACGGATGGCCGCTGAGTTCACCATTGAAAACACCGTGTCTGTTTTTAACCTTGAAAGCGATGAAATGAAAGGCCAAATCATTGGTCGTGAAGGACGAAATATTCGCGCACTGGAAGCCGCCACCGGAGTAGAGGTCATCGTTGATGATACGCCGGAAGCCATTGTAATCTCTTCTTTTGACCCAATACGCCGTGAAATTGCCCGCCTTTCCCTCCAACGTTTGGTTGCCGACGGCCGTATTCACCCGCAGCGCATTGAAGAGGTAGTGGCCAAGGTGCAAAAACAACTGGAAGAACAAATCATTGAAATTGGCGAACGTACGGTGATCGAGCAAGGTATCCACGGCCTCAACCCTGCCCTCGTGCGCATGGTGGGTCGTATGCGCTTCCGATCCTCTTACGGGCAAAATTTGCTGAAACACAGCATTGAAACCGCTGAATTGTGCGCCATCATGGCTGCCGAATTGGGCATGAATCCCAAGCAGGTGAAAATGGCCAAACGCGCCGGTTTGCTCCACGACATCGGCAAGGTAGCCGAAGAAGAAACGGAGCTCTCCCACGCATTGGTCGGTATGAAAATGTGCGAACAGTACGGTGAGCATCCCGTTATCATCAATGCAGTGGGCGCCCACCACGATGAAATCGAGATGAACAATATCCTCTCGCCCATCATACAAGCCTGTGACGCCATTTCGGGCGCTCGCCCGGGTGCACGCCGTGAAATTCTGGAAAACTACCTCAAACGTATCGGCGA
This sequence comes from Saprospiraceae bacterium, assembly GCA_044378705.1. GTDB lineage: Bacteria > Bacteroidota > Bacteroidia > Chitinophagales > Saprospiraceae > M3007. The sequence goes on along the minus strand of JBIPOY010000015.1, from coordinate 9,294 downwards.
GCTCGAAGAAATTGCCATGGGGTATGATGGCGTATCGAAAGCATTCGCCATGCAAGCAGGACGCGAACTCCGCGTCATCGTGGAAGCAGACAAGGTTACCGACCAATATGCCGATGACCTCTCCTTTATGATCTCACAGAAAATTCAGGACGAAATGCAGTATCCAGGTCAGATTCGCGTCACGGTGATCCGGGAAAAACGCGCGGTATCTTTTGCCAGATAAAATACCGAATGATCTGTAAAAATACCGACGAGTGGCTGGAGGGACAACCTCTGCCACTCGTTTTCTATTTCCCCCCAGTATCAATCCCGCCAAACAGCAAATTGAGCGGCAAAAGTAAACCGTAGGGTGGGCAGTAGCGCCGGACCATTGCTGTACACCTCCGGGTTTCGGGTTAGCACGTAGGTGGGCTGCGCCGTAAGGCGAAAAAAGTCGCGGCGAAACAAGTTAAACCCCACGCCCAATTCGTAGCTGGTGGTTTTCGGCACCACCAACTGCCCCCGCTCGACCTGTACAGCATAGGGTTGGTCAAACTCGGCACCTCGGAAAGTAACCACATCCGGGCGACCCAAATCCACCTGCTCCAAGGTGATGCCGGCATGGAGATAAACGCAGTCACATCGGTGTAGCCGATAGTTAATTTTGAGGGGGATGGTCCAATAGGCAGGTTTAAAAGTGTGTAAATCTGCAATATAAAACCTCAGAAAAGTGTCGTTTACCTCCCGCTCCACAGTTACGCCGGTAAAAGAATAATACGAGTAGTCTCCGTACCATTTCCGGCCAATACCGGCTCCCAGAGATATCTTACCCAGGGATAATTCAGCCTGAATGCTCGGTAGCATGCGCGCTTTGATGCCTTTTGAAAATTGCGCTACGTCAAACCCGGATTCCACTCCAATAATAAGGTTGCCAAAAGATTTTTGGCAATAAACACTGCTGCAAAGCAGGGAAAAAGCAACAAAAAGCGACAGTATTTTCATGTGATTCAAGGATGTTTTGCAGCAAAGGTAACTACTTAGGTGGTCGCGTCTGCGACAAAAAAGTGGCCTGTTTTGCCAGAAGAAGCGGTTTTTTGCAGACTGGAGCAGCGTTACGATCAAAAAAATACCAGAAATATAGCGGGAAATAGGCCATCTGGGGCCAGGCAACGCGCCACCTCCGTAGTGATAAACAAAGATCAGGTGGATGGCCAATGAGCTGCTTCGAGCATCGTTTGTTGAGATCCAATAACTTCTAAATATTTGCGTTCTGAATAAAAAAAATTGCATGCGGCTACATTTCGCTTTCATATTCTGCGCGTATTCATCTATTGTTTGTGCCCAAACAAAGCCTTCCGTCCCGGTTGATCTTGCGCAGGCAGTTCAAAAAAAGCTCGTGTACATCACGGTGGAAGCCACCGGTGGCCACCAAGGAGAATGTCTGAAACTGGTTTGTAAAAATTTGACGGGCCGCTATCTCCGTATTCGCATTCCAATCGGACAGTTGATGGAGCCGCGTGACAGCGCTGAACAAACCCTCGTGGTGGCAAATGAACAACTGCTTACCGTCACGGCAAAGGTACCGGTGGAAGTATTGCTGCACACCTTTTGTGCCCAATCGGGCGATTTGTCACCGGCCCGCGCGTCGGTTTTCGCCGTGGGAGCGATGGCGCCCCAACAATTGTGCGATTTGTTGAAGTTTATAGTTGAAAAGGGCAAAATAGGGCAGCCGGAAGCCCAAAATGCCGTTTGGTGTGTCATCGACAACAGTACTTTGGGAGGTATTCATGACACAGCGTTGTTAAAATTTACGGCGCAACTGCTGGGCAAACCATTGCCGGGCTACTCCATAAAGCGCCAACTAGCAGACTCCTTTCCGGGTAGCCGTGCCGAACCGGGTAAGGCAATGGTCGTAGAAGCTAATTTTCGTTTCGTATTGGCAAAGGATGAAAAAACAATCATGGTACTGTTGGATGCTACCGGCAAAATGATCAAACAATTGTCCAAAGAAGAATTCATGAAGGCCGGGGAGCACCGCACCGGCCTCCATTTGGAGGTCATCAACCTCGACCCCGGTCACTATACGGTACGGTTACAGACCAAAGCGGGGCGTGTGATCAAAGATATGGAGGTGGATTTTTGAATTTATTGACGGATACTTTTTCAAATTATTGACTTTTAACGCGAACTGTTTACTTTTGCTTCTCAAGGAGCAGGAGTGCAGGCAGCGTTTTGAAAAATTAATTCATCTCTTATCTGAAAAATTAACAAAAACATTAAAATTATTTGGCGTTGTGACGCGTTTGCATCGTTTATCTTTTTTTGTTGCGTTAAAATTCACAGGTATAGGACACAAGGAATTTGGAAAAACTTACCTTCGCCACCTAAGCCAATGAGTGATCGGGTTTTTCGCCCAATTATTGCGCAGTTTTCAACCAAACCACAACGGTTCGTCTGTCTTATGAAAAAAACTACTTTACACATTTTCACGCTGTGCTTTGTGATGCTGTCAGCGCTTTCCGTTAAAGCCCAAGACATTCACTTTTCCCAGTTCTATCAGAGTCCTCTGAATCTCAACCCTGCTTTGACAGGTGTTATGAATTGCAATCAACGCATGGTGGTGAACTACCGCAATCAATGGGCGTCAATTCTAAAAAACAACGCATACAATACGTATTCGGCGAGTTACGATCAAAAAGTTCCTGCCGGCCGCTATGATTATTTTGGCGTTGGCGGTACGCTTTGGGGCGACAAGGCCGGTGCTTCTGAATTTGCCACCATACAGGCACGCCTTTCCGGCTCTTACGCCAAAAAGATGGGTGGATACCGCAAAAAGGCACATTACCTTGTGCTGGGTGCGGATTTGGGCGTCAGCAATCGCAGCATCAAGAGCTACAACTTGCAGTGGCCAAGCCAAAACAATGGCAATGGCGTATTTGATCCCACGAAACCGGGCGAAGATATCCTCGATCCGAGCTTTCTCTTTATGGATATTTCTGCGGGCGCACTTTGGTTCAGTGTGTTGAGCAAAGAATCTAATTTTTACTTTGGCGGTGCGTTCAGCCACTTGAACCGTGCCAACCAGTCGTTCGAAAATGCCAATATTCCACTGTACAGCAAATTCACGTTCCATGGGGGCGGTGAATTTATGGTGGCACAAAAATTTGGCCTCGCACCTGGCGTAGTAAGCTATTTTCAGGGCCCGTCTTGGCAGGTTAATGTGGGTAACTCTTTCAAATTCCTATTGGGCAACAGCCGCCGGTACAACCAAGCATTCCAATTCGGTTTGTGGGCACGAATGGCCAACCGCCTCAACGATGGAAAACTGATGGATGCTGTTATTGTCAGCACCCGCTTCGACTATGAGCAGTTTACCATTGGCTTTAGTTATGATATCAACGCGTCAAGCTTGTTCCCCGCCACCAATGGCAACGGTTCTTTTGAATTCTCGATGGTGTACAAAATCTGTGGTCCCGAACGTCGTGGCGTTTATTGCCCGAATTTTTAACCTGTAACATTCCCTTCCCAGGGGTGATAGAGGGAAAGTCAGGATGGCATTTTCATCCGACAATTCTATTCTACAATAAAAAAGATTCCCGAATGCTTGTATGCACCGGGAATCTTTTTTTATTTTTGTATCTTTGACAAATGCGCTGTTGTTGCGAAATTTGTTTAAACCCCAAAAAGTATGTTTGGAAGCTCAAAAAAATCGGAAGAAATTGCTAAAAACACGACGGGTGTCGCTGTCACCGGAGCCCTCAATGCGTTGGTGAAAGGCACGCTGGTGGAAGGCGTGCTGCGGTGTGACCATGATCTGCGGGTAGACGGAACGGTGAAGGGAAAGCTCAGTTGCCGCGCAAAAGTAATTATTGGGCCAACGGGGGTGGTGGAAGGTGAAATACGCTGTCTGAATGCCGTGATTGAGGGGCGCTTCAATGGGACGCTGAGTGTCTGCGAACTTCTCCACGTGCGCGAGACGGCAGAGGTGGAGGGCAATATCACTACCCATAAATTGGTTATACAAGCCGGTGCACGGTTCAATGTGTCCTGTAAAATGGATGCCGGCGCCGCCAACACAACGGTCAAACATTTTGAAGGAAAGCCCTCAAACGATGCCACAACTACCACCGAAAAAAGTGCCACCACCGTCACCGGAAAACCCGCTGCCACCGCCGCCGAACCAACCCCTTCCAAGCCCGAAAAAGACAGCGGGACAAAGCAGGAAGTCCAACCTTAGGGCAACTGCGAAATATGGGGGCATGGCTTTTCAATTGTTTGGAGCATGCCTCGTCGGCGCCATCCTTGGCAGATGGCTGGATGCTAGGCTACACTTGGAACGTCCGTTGTTTGCTGTTTTTCTGACTATTTTTTTTCTGTTTGCCGCCTTGTATTCTATTTACCGACAATTGTTAAAAGACTGATTGCCGGCAGTGGCTTCTCAGGCTTCGTCGTTTAGGGCTTATGAAAACATCTTCTTTTATTGCGGGCTTATTGTTGGTGACGGTCGTCGCGGGTTTGTTGATCGCCGGCCTGTACCTATTTATTCCACAAGTCCAACAATACGCTTTGTTTGGCTTGTCCTCCGTGATCTTATTTGTGGTCGTGTGTGTGAGCTTGTTCCTAGCCGGTCTTAGGGCACAAAAGTCTGTCAATAAAAATGCGTTCACCGAGTTGATTTCCTTGTCAGTATTCGGGAAAATGGGATTGGTGGTGGTCTATCTTTTTGTTTTTCAGCAAATGGCAAAGCCTCAAAACGATTGGTATGTGGTTGTTTTTCTCCTTTGTTACAGCTTGTACACGGCGTTTGAAGTCTGGTTTATGACCCGTCTGGCGCGGCATTAAATACCGTATATTTGTAACGCTTCGGTAACTCGCGGTCGGGGGACCCTCAAAGGTCTCTTTTCCTTGTCTCAGACCCGATCACCTCAGTCGTTACCCATTTTTTGATAATCATTCAATTGTTAAACATTTATGAACCTGACCTTCAAACTTATTGTACTGCTTGCTGCGGGTACAACCCTGACTTCTTGCGTCACAAAAAAGCGTTTCACTGCGCTGAAAACGCAATTAGACAACCAAAACCTGGAATTAGGCGCCGCCCGAAAGGATTTGGCCTCCTGCGATGACCGCGTAAAATCTATGCTCGGGCAACTCGGAACTTGCGAAAAAGAAAAAGAACTGCTCCGCAACGACCTAAAAAATTCCCAAAGCAATCTGAAACTCCGGGAGGAGCAAATTCAGGACCTCAAAGTGCAACGCGACAATCAGGTGACGCAAGTCGGTAACCTGACGGTTTTGTCTCAATCTGCTAGTGACAACATCAAAGAAACACTCAGCCAATTGGAGAAAAAAGATAAATACATCCACCTATTGCAGGCGGCCAAAACGAAAGCAGACTCCATCAACCTCGCGCTAGCGGTTAACCTCAAAGGTGTTCTGAAAGATGGTATTGAAGACGATGACGTGGATGTAAAAGTGGATAAAACGGTGGTGTTTATCAATCTATCCGATAAAATGTTGTTTCAAAGTGGGAGTGCTGATCTGACGCCAAGGGCCAGTGCTGTGCTCGGAAACATTGCTAAAATCATTGAATCCAGGCCCGAGTTGGAGGTGATGGTGGAAGGGTACACGGACAATGTGCCGATCAAAAATGATTGTATGAGCGACAACTGGGATCTGAGCGTGAAAAGATCTACCTCTGTGGTGCGTTTATTGCAAAGCAACTTTAAAATCAACCCCAATCGCCTCATTGCTGCCGGCCGTGGGGAATATAACACCTTGGCTTCCAACGACACCGAGACCGGCCGTGCCACCAACCGCCGTACCCGGATCATCATTCTGCCCAAAATTGACCAGTTCTACGATTTGTTGAACCCCAATAACGCACCCAAATAATTCTGCCTTTCCACCCGGTGCCGACTAAAAAGAGCCTTTATGATCGTGTTTTGCGCTGCAACCAACGACCATAAAGGCCTTTTTTTGGGTGGTATGCACTTTTCCGCAGTGTTAAGAATCAACATTGGTGTGCCCCGATCATTCATACCTGACCCCAACAAAACCAGGAATATTACGTACCGTAATACATAATAATCTGCTTCATAATATCATCAGACCTATTGAATGCAGTCCAATGGCTCAAGGCGGTGCTCAAGAGGATTGATTTTTCAAAATTTCGCAACGGGCGCTATGACTACCGCCATGCCGGACACCCATGGTATGAAACAGGTATGCTAAACAGCGTTTAAAAAGTGCCGTATATGCAAGGTGGGACTCGAGGGAGGCTTACGTGGTGTGGCCCATTACCGTTGTAAATGCATGAATAATAATTCTTTCCCGCAGCAACTTTGCGGTAACATTTTTGTCTTTGAATGTCACTATACACATTCCACTTTACACAATATGCGAATTTTTGCCTTTTTTTTGCTCTTTATGGGCTGTATTTCGATGTATGCACAATCTTCTTCCATTCAAGGACAACTGCAAGGTACTGCCGGGGAGTCTATTGCTTTTGCCAACGTGGCCCTTTTTGTTGCTGCCGACAGCAGTTTGTACAAAGCCTGCGCCACCAACGATGCCGGTATTTTTGAGTTGACAGGACTTGCCCAAGGGCAGTATTTCCTCAAAGCGGCATACCTAGGTTTTGAGGACTTGCGTATGGCAGGGATTGAATTGACCGCTGCGCAACACCTTGATTTGGGCGTGATCCGATTTTTGCCGAAATCTTTGGACTTGGCAGAAGCCACAGTTACGGCTTCTCGGGTGCTGGTAGAAGTACGGGCTGATCGTACCATTTTCAATGTGGATGGCACCATCAACAGCGTAGGATCCGATGCCATTTCACTGCTTCGCAAGGCTCCCGGCGTGACGGTGGACAACAACGAAAACATCAGTGTGCTCGGTCGTTCCGGGGTGCTTTTGTATGTGGACGGCAAACGGTTGCCATTGTCCGGCCAAGACATTAGCAATTACCTCCAATCTTTGCCGGCAGCACAGATTGACCGCATTGAAATCATTACCAATCCCGGCGCCCGTTATGAAGCCGAGGGGAATGCCGGTATTATTGACATCCGGTTGAAAAAAGACAAAAATCAGGGTGCCAACGGGTCTCTCAACCTTACCGCCGGCCAAGGTCGTTACGGCCGCGCCAACCTGACCGGAACCGGTAACTACCGCAACAAAAAATTTAATCTGTTTGGATCGGCAGACGTGGGAGATCAGGTGAGCTACCACAACATGAATTTTCACACCGAACAAAACAACATTGTTCAGGATGAAATCAACAACAGCCTGAATGACCGGCAGAACTATAACTACCGGCTTGGCACCGATTTTTTCCTCGCAAAAAATCATACCCTCGGCGTGATGGTGGGCGGCAGTGCCAATACCGCCGACAATACCTCCTACAACCGCATTACCCTCGCCAGCGCCGACACGCCAACCCGGATTGACAGTATTTTGGTGGCCGATAATACCGCCGATAATCAACGACATCAGCAAACATTTAACCTCAACTACCGCTACGACAACAGCAAAGGCCGTACTTTCAACGTTGACCTGGATTATGGGCAATACCGGAATGGTAGCAAGCGGTTTCAGCCCAACCGTTACCTGAATGCCGCCGAAGACATGCTGCTCACGGAAATAATCAACCGCTTTGATACGCCAACAGACATTGATATCGCAACATTTCAGGTTGATTACGAAGATGGTTTGTGGGGAGGAAAATGGGGGCTTGGCGCCAAATTTAGCCAGGTTGTTTCTGACAATACATTCTTGTTTTACACCGATCAAAATGGTGTTCCGGTACGCAGCGACCGCAATTCCAACCTGTTCAACTACAACGAAAAAGTGTCTGCCGGCTATGTCAGTTATTCCCGACCACTGGCAAAAAAATGGGAATTGAGCGCCGGCCTCCGCGCCGAACAGACAGACGCTACGGGTGATTTGCAAGCGTTCCTGCCCGCTTTGCAGGAGCCGCCCGTTGTGTTACAATATCTGAGCTGGTTTCCCAACCTGGGCATCACCTGGCAGGCTGCCCCCAAACATGCGTTCGCCTTCAACAGTGGGCGCCGCATCAACCGCCCAGACTACAACGTCCTGAACCCTTTTAACAACCAAATCAGCGAGCTATCTTACGAAAAAGGCAACCCAAGACTCCAGCCTGAAATTGTAAACAACATCGAATTGGGGTACACCTACGCGTACCGATACAATGTCAAAATCGGGTATAGCCGCACACAGGACCAAATCACCCGGCTCATTGCCCCAGACAAAATAGATCCTAGGGCGGGCGTTTTTTCCTGGGCCAATTTGGCCGAACAAACCATCTACAGCTTCGACGTCAGTGTGCCGGTTCAGATCGTCAAAAAATGGAACGCCTATTTTAACCTCAGTGCTTCCCACATCGACAACCAAGCCGACTACGGTGACGGTGCAGTGGTGGATGTTCAGGCATTCACCTACTCCATTTTTCAGCAGCACACCATTGACCTGCCCAGAGGTTTTAAGGGCGAAATATCTGGTTATTACAGCGGGCCCGGCGTTTGGGGTGGTGTATTTGTGTATGAGTCATCTTGGAGCTTAGACATTGGGCTCCAACGCAAATTTTTCAAAAACCGCCTCAATATACGCCTCAGTGCCAGCGACCTATTTTATCAAACGGGGTGGAACGGCGTCTCGAAATTTGATGGGTTGGTGTCTCAAGGCAGTGGCCGATGGGATAGCCGCCGCGTGAGTTTGAGTGCCGGTTACCGGTTTGGTAATGAAAATGTACAGTCGCGAAAGCGCAAAACCAGCATCGAAACAGAGGCCGGTCGCGTATCCGAGTAGTACAACTTTCGCCTCCCTTGGTGTTCGCCACGCCCACCACTCCGCCTTTGCACGTTGGAAACAGACCATGCGCGGCGAGTTGGACATCGTGGCGTACACCAAGCATGGGGGCTTAGATATGGCGGCACAAAGGTCAATTGCCCGTTTGGCTTGCCTATTTCAAATCAATTTAGTATATTTGTCTTGTTTCTCATCCATGCACCTTCTACACGTCCTATTACCATGAACCGCCTGCATACTTTTATGTGTTTATGGGGCATACTGCTGCCCACTTTGGCTTTTTCTATCGGTCCGTACAAAGTTGGTGACCACTTGACAGTGCATGCCGGCAGCGGCCTTGTTTTGCGGGCCTCGGCATCGCCGACGGGTGCCAAAGTGGCCACGTTGGACTACGGTACCGTGGTGACGGTGCTTGCCGATAAGCAGCCTAAAATGACGCATAGTGTCGTTTTTTTCAAGGGATACACCGTCAAGGGGTATTGGGTA
>JBIPOY010000174.1:0-6556 GCA_044378705.1 Saprospiraceae bacterium | reverse complement strand
CTGTTTGCCACCGCCACCCTTGAGATGCCTCAAAATGCTTCCACACAAGTATCTGTAAGCGATTTTGGTGATTATTCCCTGACGTACACCGTCACCAGCAACGGATGTATTGGGACCGATGAGGTTGTACTGCATTTCGGTGATGCCCCGGTTGCGGGGATCGTTACCCATGCATGTGATTCGACGTTTCAGACATATCAAGTCGTTTTCCCCCTATTGGGTGGTCAAGCACCCTATTCAATCAATGGCCAACCAATGACAGGGTCAAACTATACCTCATCTCCGGTCATCAGTGGCAGTGCCTATAGCTTTGTGATTACCGATGCCCTGGGCTGCATTTCAACCGCTATAACAGGGTCATTTACCTGTAATTGCGCTACCTACCCCGGCCAAGTAAGCCAAACAACCATTACCGCCTGCCAGTCAGATTCCATTTCAGTACAATTTCTTGGCGGACAGATACTGGATGCCAATGATGTTGGGTCGTTTGTGCTACACACGGGTCCGGGGAACAGTTTGGGGACAATTTTGGCGGAAAACCACAGTGGAAAATTCGGGTATTGGGCCACCATGACTTTTGGTACTACCTATTATATCTCCGTGGTTGCGGGCAACCATTTGAATGGATTCCCCGATCCCAATGACCCTTGTTACGCCGTTTCCGCAGGCCAGCCCATTGTGTTTTTACAAAATCCAACACCCAATGCTGGCAGCGATTTTGTGGTCTGTGGGCTAACAGCCTTCATGGGCGCCTCGCCGACTACACTGGGCGGAAAATGGACGCAGGTGAGCGGACCTTCAACCGCTATTTTTTCCAACAATCAGAGTAGAACCTCACAGTTGTCTGTTCCAACACCTGGCACTTATATTTTTCGGTGGACAGAGTTCAATGGTATTTGTGCTGTTTCAGACGATGTACAAGTTGTTTTTTGGAACAATCCTGTTGTGAGTGGATTGTCAGAAGTGTGTAACAGCACCAACACCGGCTTCACCGTCAGCTTTTCGGTCAACAACGGATCAGGAACATACAGTGTCGTTGGACTAAATGGAACATTCAATGGCCCTGTTTTCACGTCTGTCATGCTGCCCAACAACAGCAATTACTCCTTCAGCATCCTGGATGCTTTCGGGTGTCAATCCGCGGTTTTGTCGGGCAATCACAGTTGTAATTGCAGTACCAATGCCGGGTCGATGCCCGGCGCGCTTGAGGTTTTTTGTGCCGATCAGCCTGCCACGGCAAGCTGGAACAACAATGCAACCCTCGATGGTGATGATGTGGTACAATTCATTTTACACGACCAAGCCGGCAGTGCCTTGGGTACCGTCTATGCCACCCAGATACAACCAACTTTTACTTTTGGCCCGGGGCTCCAAACAGGTATTACCTACTATATTTCAGCCATTGCAGGCAACAATCAGGGGGGAGCCGTCAACTTGAATGACCCCTGTCTGCATATTTCACCCGGAACCCCTGTACAGTGGAAGCCCATACCAACAGCAACCATTGCTGGAACGACCACCATTTGTAGCGGCAGTAGCACCAACTTAACTTTTACGGGAACAGGCACTTATCCGCTGTTGTTGACCTACAACAATGGTACCGGTACACCCGTACAGTTGTCAATTCCAAACGCCCAGTCTGTTCAACTTCCCGTTACGCCTGTAACAACGACTGTTTATTCCCTTATTTCAGTGGCGGATGGCAGTGCACCCACTTGTGCCGCCAACCTGAACGCCAGCACAACCGTAACCGTCAATCAACCGGTCAATTCGGGTATCGCCGGGGCTCCCGTAGAACTTTGTTCAGGAACAGTCCAAACCATCCTGTTGCGCAACCAATTGAGCGGAGAAGACGGCGGCGGCGTATGGACAGAAACCTCCCTTGTTCCTTCTTTACCGGGCGCCTTTACCCCATCAACAGCAAGTTTCAACACCAGTGGACAACCGGCAGGCACCTATAGCTTTCAATATGCAATCCAAGGGGTATCGCCCTGCCCCAACCGGTCAACCAGTATTTCCGTCCTTATTCATCCCACTCCGATGGCCGATGCGGGCGCACCACAAACCATTGATTGTCATCAAGATAGCGTAGTGTTAGGCGGTCCCGGAACCAGTATTGGATCGGGCATACAACACCGTTGGTTGCGGGGAGGAATAGCCGTGGGCAACGCCGTACAATTGGTGAGTACTGTTGGGGGAAACTTTACCTTATCCGTGACCAACGCCTTTGGCTGTGTTGACGAAGATACAACTTCGGTGGTGGTGAACAATGACATACCAATTGCAGGTAAAATCTCCGTCAAGGCCAGTACGTGTTTTGGTGAAAACAATGGCTCCATTGTGTTGGATTCCATTGTGAGCAACCATCAGCCTGTCATGTTTTCCCTCAATGGCGGCCCATTTGAAACGACCTTTTCCTACCATGATTTAGAACCGGGCACCTACTTGGTAACTTTGCTCGACAACAACGGCTGTGAATGGAGCACTTCGCCACTCATCGTAACAGAGCCTCCCTTGTTATCCCTGGATTTGGGCACTGAAATCGCGGTAACTTTTGGAGATTCTGTTTTTCTCCAAGCCAATGTCAATGTACCACTTTCGGCGCTACAATCGCTGCTTTGGAATCCGTTGTTGGATACCCTGCATGCGCAGACTTTCACACAGACCTTTCTCCCCTTTACATCTAAATACGTCACCCTTGAAGTGGTAGATACCAATGGTTGTGCAGCAACCGCCCGGGTACTGGTACGTTTACAACGGCCCGATGAAGTTTACATCGCAAATATCTTCCAGCCCGGAAGTACGGGCCTCAACGACAGGCTGACCGTTTTTGGTGGTCGAGGGGTGAAAGAGATTGAGTCTTTTCGCGTTTTCGACCGTTGGGGCAGTTTACTGTTTGAAACATTGCATTACCCACCCAATGACCCTGTATATGCCTGGGATGGCACCTACAAAGGCCAGATGGTATTGCCGGGCGTATATGTATATACGGCCATGGTACGCTTCATTGACGGGGAAACGCAACTCTTCAAGGGTGACGTGACTATTTTTCGCTAGTTTGGCCACCTACGTTAAAGGGCAACAAGGCGATACAGGCTATTCCTCGCCTTGTTTTCCTTTGACGTAGGTGGTGTAGAGAAAAATATCCACCTCCAAATCATGGAGATGCTGGTGAATGAGGGGGGAAACATCTTCCCACTTTAAGCCACCAACACCCGTTGCCAATCGGGGCATGGCCACACTTTTCAGGCCTTCTTTTTGGATCATTTTTTTCAACGCTTGAAGGGCGTGATTCACGGTGGTCAAGGTGGCGCCACCCGGGTGTCCACCGTGTCCATGGCCCTGCGGGGGGTTCTGGGTAAGCAGATTGATGATACGAATACCATGAACGCCACTCCAAATCCACGCGGTGCCAGGCTCTGGGTTCTCCAATTTGCAATAGTGTTTGAAATCTTTGAACATAGAAGGATACTCCTCCCGGAGGCTCAAGGCCAACCCGTTGTCAAAATGGTCGAATGGAGCTACACCATGTACCAAGGCAGCTGCTTTTGAAAGCAACAAATCACCACTTACTTCTTTGATCATAATACCATTAATTTGATGATTGAATGGTACAAAGGAATGACGAAAAAGCGTCGTGCAATGGTGACCTAGACCACCTAGGATGATGATATCCATCCTACTGTGGGCTCCACAACGGTATGGATTTGGAAAAAAGTACCTGGGAATCAGTTCAGGAGGTTATACTGAAGAACATACACGGTACAGCCCGACACATACCCTAGGAAAGCAAGCAAAGCGATCCGTTTCAGATACCAAAAAAAATCAATTTTTTCCATTCCCATGGCCGCCACACCCGCTGCTGATCCGATGATGAGAATACTGCCACCGGTCCCCGTAGCATAGGCTAGAAAAGACCAGAAAAAACCATCGGTTGGGTATTCCGCCAATGTGTACATGCCTTGTACCGCTGCAACGAGGGGTACGTTGTCTACCACCGCAGACAAAAGCCCTAGGGAAGAGATGATGATGGTCTCGTTGCCGATGGTTTGTGTGAGCCAAACAGCGAGTTGTTTGAGCTGCCCGTTTGATTCAAGGGCAGCAATACTGAGGAGTATCCCCAGAAAAAACAGGATACTGGGCGTGTCAATTTTACGCAATGCGTACACCACCGATCGGAAATCTTTGTCTGCTGTATCTTTTTTATGGTGTATCAGTTCCGTGAGCACCCACATACAGCCCAAACCAAACAAAATGGCCATAAAAGGCGGTAAGTGGGTAATGGTTTTGAAAACGGGGACGAACAACAGCGCCCCAAGTCCAATGGCAAACACCATATTACGTTCAGCAGCAGACGAGGCAGACAATGACTTTTCCCGTGGTACTGCCGGCAATAGTTTTCCTTTTAATTGAAATGAGACGAATAGGATGGGCACCAATAGGCAAATGACGGAGGCCAAAAAAACCTCCGATATGATACCCTTGGCTGTTACTTGTCCACCGATCCATAACATCGTGGTGGTAACGTCTCCGATGGGTGACCATGCGCCACCGGCATTGGCGGCAATAACCGTCAAGCCGACAAAATATACCCGCATCTCTCTGTCCGCAATTATCTTTCGCAAAAGCGAAACGACCACAATGGTGGTGGTCAGGTTGTCGAGTACAGCCGAGAGGAAAAATGTAATGAGGCCAATCAGCCAAAGTAACTTGACTGCTTTTTGAGTTTTAATCTTTTCTGTGATGAGGTAAAAGCCATCGTGTGCGTCTATGAGTTCGACAATGGTCATGGCCCCCAGCAGAAAAAACAAAATGCCGGATACTTCCCCCAAATGTTCCATCAATTGGTGGGTCACTGCGGCCTTATCAGGCTGGTAGAGGATAAAAATTGTCCAGCAAATCGTTCCGGTAATCAAGGCACTGGCAGCCTTGTTGATCCTGATTTGGTGTTCCAGGGCGATAGCGGCATACCCCAACACAAAGGTAAAAGCGACCAAAAATTCCATCATAAACGGTATTTGAATAAAAAAAGCCGCCACACATAAAATATGGTGTGGCGGCCTCTCTATGAAAGACGAATCAGCGCAGCATTAGACCAATACCTCCGGAATAAACTGCTTATAAACGCCGGCTTGCATTTTTTCGCGAACAGCGGAGAAGGCATCCAAGGTTATTTGTATGTCTTCTTCTGTATGAGATGCTGTTGGGATGAGGCGCAGAATGATCATACCTTTTGGAATAACCGGATACACGACAATGGAACAAAAAACGCTGTAGTTTTCGCGCATGTCTTTGACCAAAGCCATGGCTTCTTCTACTTCACCCTGCATGTACACCGGGGTAACACAAGTGTTGGTATCCCCGATATCAAAACCGCGGGCAGTAAGTCCCCCTTGCAGGAGACGAACGTTGTGCCAGAGTTTTTCGCGCAATTCAGGATGGTCGCGCAACAGTTCGAAGCGTTTCATCAGTCCCACAACCAACGGCATAGGAAGCGATTTTGCAAATATTTGCGAGCGCATATTGAATTTCAGATACTGAATTATTTCAGGTCGCGCGGCAATAAAGCCACCGATAAGGGCCATACTTTTTGCGAAGGTGCTGAAATAGACATCAACATCTGCGGTAACATTTTGCTCTTCAGCAGTGCCGGCGCCTGTTTTTCCGAGCATACCGAAGCCATGAGCATCGTCAATAAACAGCCGGAAGCCATATTTTTCCTTCAGGGTACAAATTTCTCGCAATTTACCTTGATCGCCACGCATGCCGAACACACCTTCGGTGATGACCAGAATACCGCCTTCTGTTCCATCGGTAAGTCGCTTGGCCCGATCGAGGCACTTTTGCAAGCTACCGATATCATTGTGGGTGAATGCGAATCTTTTGCCCATGTGCATCCTCAGGGCATCCACGATACAGGCGTGACTTTCAGCATCGTACACCACCACATCGTGGCGGCTGAGGAGAGTATCGATGGCGGAGAGCACACCTTGGTAACCGTAATTGACCAATAATCCTGCTTCTTTGCCCACATAATGGGCCAACTGAGTTTCCAGCGTATGGTGCAGTTTGGTATCCCCCGACATCATTCGGGCGCCCATTGGGTACGCGAGGCCCCAGCGAGCGGCACCTTCCGCATCGGCTTGTCGTACTTCCGGATGATTGGCGAGACCCAGATAATTATTGATACTCCAGCAAACCATCTCTTTACCGTTGAAGAACATGCGGTTGCCCAGTTCTCCTTCCAATTGGGGAAACATGTAATAGCCATCCGCCACTTCAGCGTATTTACCCAAGGGACCGGCTTGTTTTAGAATTCGATCAAATAAATCCATGTTTTGTATGTTCGAAAAGTTCGATAAATTTGAGTATTCTTCCAATGTTAGGCAATGATAGAGAAAATTGCCCCCCCTCTGATCAAGGCGATGCAGTACGAAACGCTGTACCAAGCGACTACCCGACTTTCTCCACTACCGGGGCTTCTTCCAAAAAGCCCTGTTCACGCATCCATTTATCGCTAAAAAGTTTCGTGACATATTTTGATCCGTGGTCTGAA
>JBIPOY010000173.1:0-6580 GCA_044378705.1 Saprospiraceae bacterium | reverse complement strand
CCTCCTGATGATACGAACACTCTTCCATCTTACAACACGATGCTTTCACACCGTTTCATGCCCATGCGCTTCCTCCTATTCGCTTTCCCGCTCCTGCTGTGCTCCCTCCACACCCGCGCCCAAACCTTCTACGGCGTAGGTGGCACTATTCCCAACAACGGCAACCCCATAGCATATAATATTACCGTCAGCGGATTGCCGAATGTGATGGATACCCTCAATTTTGGGCTACAAAGCGTGTGCGTCAATATTACCCACACTTGGGTGGGCGAGTTGGCCGTTTCTCTCGTGGCACCCGACGGCACTGTATTGCCCCTGTTTTACAACATCGGTGGCGATGCCAACGGCTTTGTAAATACCTGCCTCAACAGCAACGCCACAAACTCTATCTTTCAACAAGTGTATCCCTTCACCGGCACTTTTAGGCCCTTCGGTGACATGGGTACCCTCAACAACAAATCCTTGAACCCAAATGGCGTGTGGAAATTGCTCCTCCTCGATACGGAAGCGTCCAACAACGCAGGAAACCTCGGGCTTTGGAAAATTACCTTCGGAAACCAACCCTGTAAGCAATTCCCTTTTCAATCCAGTGATCTGCCCATTGTAAAAATTAATACTGCCGGACAATTCATCCCCAATGAACCCAAAATAAATGCCGCCATTCAAGTCATTGACAATGGCGCAGGCGAACGAAACCTCCTGAATCAAACCAACTTTGCCTTTGAAGGCAATATCGGAATCGAAGTACGCGGGGTCAGCTCCCAGGGTTTTCCCAAAAAATCATTCGCCATCGAAGTGCGCGACACCTCCGGAAACGACCTGGATGTCTCCCTGCTGGGGTTGCCACAAAACAGCGACTTCGCTCTGCAGGCAAATTACTCCGACAAAACGCTGATGCGAAACGCGCTCGCGTACGAAGTGTTCCGACAACTGGATCATTACGCCACCCGTACCCGATTTTGTGAACTGGTGCTGAACAATACCTACCAAGGCATTTACATCCTCACCGAACTCATCAAAAGGGGGAAAGACCGCGTGGACATCGCAAAACTGTCCCCGGAAGATACCACAGGGACAAACCTCACCGGTGGGTATATCGTTCACCTAGACCGGAATACCTCACCCGGCTGGAACTCCCGTTACACCCAACCCAACAGCCCCTCCGTTTATACCTATTTCCAACTTGAATATCCAAACTGGGTAGAAATGCATCCACGACAACGAAATTATATCAAATCTTATGTGGATAGTTTTGAAGTGGCGCTCCATGGTGCTAATTTCCAGCATCCAACCCTCGGATGGCGACGATTTGGGGATGAAAAATCTTTTATAGACTACCTGATCCTCAATGAAATCAGTAAAAATGTCGATGGGTATCGTCTGAGTACTTATTTCCATAAAAATAGAGACGACAAGGGAGGCAAACTGACCATGGGAGCCCCCTGGGACTACGACCTCGCCTGGTACAATGCCGATTATTGCGAAAACTACCTAGTTTCCGGTTGGGCCTACAACCTCAATTATATCTGTGGAAATGCCGGTATTCCATTCTGGTGGGAGCGCCTCACCTCCGATACCCTGTTCGCAGAAAACCTCGCTTGCCGCTGGCACGACCTGCGCAACAACGGCAATACCCTGAATACCAACCATGTCAGTGGTCTCATAGATTCCATGGCAACGGTACTCAACGAAGCCAAGGATCGGAATTTTAAATTGTGGCCTATTCTTGGACAATACGTTTGGCCCAATCCGGGACCGCTGCCCACCACCTATGCCGGTGAAATCAACAAAATGAAAAACTGGCTCACCGCCCGCTTGCAGTGGCTAGACATGGCCATTTCTCAGCACCTACCCCTCCTCCAAGCTCAATTTACGGCCAACCCCTTGACCGGAAATACCTGGCAATTTTATGCACCCCCCGGATACCTGTACGCCTGGGATTTTGGCGATGGCGGCACCTCCAACTTGGCAGCACCGCAGCACCTGTATGCCGAAAACGGCTCCTACACCGTCAAGCTATCTATATCAACTCCTTACGGCTGCCAAGACAACACCGAACAAATCATACTGGCCGACCAAACAGCCACCCAAGCGCCGGAATCAGGCCAATTCCACGTGTGGCCCAACCCGACGAACACATTTTTGAACGTGACACGTCCCGATCAATTGACGGAAAATGCTACCCTGCGCCTGATCGGCACCCTCGGCCAAACCCTCCTGGAAGAAACCTTTGAAGCGGCTGAAAAACAACACCGCATGCACTTGAACGGCTTGCCAAAAGGGGTGTACTGCCTAGAAATAAGAACGGCAACCAGTAGGAAAACAAGCCGGGTGCTCGTGAACTGATGGCACAAAAAGTGTGCCGCCGAAAATAGAAGTCAATACGGGGTTCGTGGGAGGCATACCCCTTATTTGCAAAACCCTTGTTAGCTGTCCTTATTCTTTGCTCGATTTGTTTATCAATTCGTAGGATAATGCGTCAATTTGGTCATTTATGTCTGATACATTTGACAAGATAATAACTGCAGTTTTTTCTTCAACTTTCATGACTATTGAAGATGAATATCCGCCTGTTCCTCCATTGTGCCAAAGCAAATCCTTTCCATTTTCGGATTCTAATTTGTGCCAACCCAAACCAATTTTTGTATTTCCTTTAATTTCAAAAGTTGTTTTTCTTGTCAATTCGAGTGCTTTGTTTTTAGGATTGAATTGTGCCTTTGCGAACATTGCTAAATCTTCTGTTGTAGATAATATTCCTCCAGCTCCACATAGAACATCAAAATCCCAATTGGATACCATCTCTCCCTTTTTATTCAATCCTTTGATAAGACTATTCCCCAAGTTTTGTGAACTTGTGAAAGAGTTTTTCATTTTGTATTTGTCGAAAATTTCTTTTTGTAAAAGGTTTTGAAAACTTGTTTTTTGAGACAACCCGAGTGTGTAACCTAAAAGTCCTGTACCCAAGTTTGAATATGAATATGTTTTGTTTTCAAGTTTCAACAAATTTTTAAGATATTCTTCAATTTCGATTTTACCATAATCCTTATATGGATTGAGTTCATTTGATAAATCTAAATTTTCAGGTAAACGCGGTAAGCCGGAGGTATGATTGGCCAAACACTCAAAATTAATTTTGATGTTATCCTTGAAAGTAAAGGGATAATAGGCGTTAATTTCGTCTGTCAATTTTATTTTTTTACGCTCCACAAATGAAGCTAAAATAGTTGAAGTGAATACTTTTGTAATTGAGCCTATTTCAAAAATTTTCTTTTGATTTTCAGCTGGTTTTATGGTGTCATTTAATTTTATAATGCCGTAGTAATTCGTTCTTCCATTTTCAATCACGGCAATGGAAAGTTGTGTATTGTTTGGAAAATCGTTGGATTTTGAAAAGATGATTTCAGCTATTTCTTGCGGATATTTGCTCAATGCGTTGACTGTCTTATTGTCAATTTCTTTCGGGTTTTCGTAAGATTCTATGAAAAGTCCGTTTATTTGGTTTTGGTCATCCAGTGAAATATTTACCGCCAACACTGCTTTTTCAAATTTCGTTTTATAGATTGCATACGTTTTCTGCTGAAAATCGATAAAATCCATACTTTTTATCCTACCTCCTTGACTTTTCAACCGGGCTAAAAACTCTATTGTTTTTTCAATAGGCATAGCTTTTTTCATTTCTAGTGAAAAACGGTTAAAAATTTCATCATATCTGTCAGCATTAAAGTTCGCCTGAAAATTTTCAATCGTAATTTTATAATACTCGGTTTGTGCGAGTAATAAATTTGTCATAAAGATTGCGATTAATAAAGAAAGTAGTCTTTTCATCGTCAATAGAAAGTGGTGGTGAATGAAGTGTGTTTTCAGAAAGCAAAAAGAACATAACTGGTTAGGTGGTCGCGTCTGAGACAAAAAAGTGGCCATTTTTTGCCAGACGAAGCAGATTTTTGCAGACCGTAGCAGTGCTACTGTCAAAAAAATCTGCGCAGTATGGCGGAAAATGGGCCTTTTTGGGCCAGACAGCGTGCCACCTAACCAGTTACAAAACAACAAAGTCCGGTCTCCTTGCGGCGGAATTTCACAAAATGGTAGAAAAATATATCCGGTTTGATTGGGCAGAAAAAAAAATGCTGCGCGATAAAAAAACCTCGGTATCCTTGAAGGCTTCATTTCCGAACTACTAGGAGAGGACATTGTCATCGAAGGGCTTTTGCAGGGTGCAAAAAAACCTACCGACCTGTCAATAGCCGAAATTTATTTGTTAAATTTAAGCCTAATCAGGGTAAAAATGTATGAGAATACGAAGGCGAGCAGGTTGCGTTTGGTATGGCCAAACATTCGCTCTTTAAACAAAAAAGGCAGCTCTTTGATGCTTAATTTTTTGTTCTGACGTTTCAATTTAATTAATATTTCCTCTACCACGTCAAAATCTTCACACTTTAAATGGATTGATCTTAATTGATGCCCGTCATATAATTTAAAACTGTTTGATACATCTTTACATTGTAAATTAAAAAGGAAGGAATAGCTAAAATTAACCATCCAGCTCATTAATTTAAGTATCTTGTTATTGTCGCTGCCGCCGCCATTTATAAAACGGGAAGCAATCACCACATCATGTTCATCCTTATGATGGAAGAGGTTGTTGATAAATTCGGGTGAATGCGAGCCGTCCGCATCCATAAATATAATGTGCTTTCCGGAAGCATAAGCAATTCCCGTTCTAACGGCATCGCCGTATCTATTGCCTTTTTCCCGGTTAAGATATCTCACCTTCACCTCTTCACAAACCAACTTGGTATTATCCATCGCTGTAATGGTATCTACAATTAATATTTCAAATGCTACCCCAATGTCAACAGCGGTTTTTTTAATTCTGGGCAGAAGAATTCTTAAGTTTTCTTCCTCCAAATAAGCAGGAATAACAATACTTAACTCCATTTTAGCTTTCTTTTTCTGATACCCAATGAATCATTTTCCTAATACCTGAAAGCTTATCAACCTTTGGCGTCCAGCTGGTCATTTTCGAAAATTTATGGGTATCTGCCACAAATACCTTTTGATCGCTGTGTCGCCATGGCAATTTTTCATAGGATAGTTTCACCTTCAATTCTGCTTCCAGCACGTCAAATAATTCCAGTAAAGATAAGCTGTTGCTCATGCCGCCGCCTATGTTAAAAGCCAGTCCTTTCAGCGAGTCAATGTGGTCAATGGCGGCAAAATACAGGCTCACCATATCTTCGGCATGCAACAGATCTCTTACCTGCTTACCGTTGCCGGAAATGGTATAGCCTTCTTTTAAGGTGTTATTTTTTGTTTCGATTGCTTTTTGACAAAACCAGCCAATCCAACCCTGATCGTAGGTAGAAAACTGTCTGCCGCCATACATGGAAGAATGCCTGAAAACAACCGTATTTAAACCGAATACGCGGTGATAGTCTAACATGTATTGATCGGCAGCCCCTTTTGAACAACCATACGGAGAATGGAAGCTTAGCTGAATATCTTCCGGAAAACCATTTGGGAAATCAATGGGAATATATCTTTTTTCAGTTTCCAGATAGGGGGTCCATTCCAAATCACCATACACTTTGTTGGTAGAAGAATACACGATGGTGCAATAGGGTTGATGCTTTTTTACGGCTTCTAAAATATTGAAACTTCCCAATACATTTATTTCAAAATCATTTCTGGGGTTGGAGATGGAGGTCGTCATGGCAACCTGACCTGCCAAATGAAAAATGACATCCGGTTTTATGTCGGCAATGGTTTTATCTATTTGATCGAAAAAACGCACATCCTGTTCAAAAAAAGTAAACCCTCCTTTTGACTGAAGCCATTTCAGGTTGATTTCACTACCCAATCTTACCAGATTATCCAAAATAAATAACTCCGCCTTGTT
The DNA here is from genome assembly GCA_044378705.1 of Saprospiraceae bacterium. Classification (GTDB taxonomy): domain Bacteria; phylum Bacteroidota; class Bacteroidia; order Chitinophagales; family Saprospiraceae; genus M3007. The sequence continues at coordinate 681 of JBIPOY010000173.1, read as the reverse complement.
TTCCGATAAAATTTTCTCCGCCAAATTGGTGCCTAAAAAACCACAACCGCCGGTAATTAATATTTTCATTTTTTAAATTGTTTTTCCAGATGTATCATTTTTTCCAAACCCTTTTCAATAGCATAGGCTGGCCGCCATCCCAAATCCCGAATTGCTTTCGTATCGATATCGAAATCCATTATTTCATTTTCCCGATAAGGAATGGCCCCAAAATTTAATCGCGTAATGGTGTTGCCCGATAATTTTTTCGCAAGCTCAACAAGGTCTTTAATTTTTATTTGGACATTCGTTCCAATCCCAAAGTCATATAAGGCGTTGGACAATTGATCAACATGCTGCAATACCAACCCAAAGGAATTAACCACATCATCAATATAAATAAAATCCCTTTTTTGCTGCCCAAAGGTTAAATTAATTTCCGGCACTCCCAGCAAAAGCTGTTCTACTATGAATGAAACAAATTTTGTATGCCCATCAAAAGGACCATAAAAATGCTCCAAAATTATATTCACACAAATTAAATCGTTAGAATATGTGGTGAGCCATTCCTTAAATTGTCGTTTCGACAAGCTGTAATAGTTGATTCTTTTGTCTAAATACGTATCTGTATTGATAAAACATTTTACCTGGTATTTCGGGCAAACTTCCAGCAATTTCAGCGGCAGGGTTAAATTAGCTTCT